>JACPZN010000401.1 GCA_016195505.1 Nitrospirota bacterium
CCAGTTCCTCACGCAGTTTCGGGTGATCTCGCTGGTCGATCGTCTCAAGCACCTCATAGGTTTCTTCAAGCAGGTAGGGCTTCAACGATTCATGCGTTTGCTTCCGATCCCACGGACACCCATTGGTGGCGCGAAGCGTCGCCATGAGGTCGACCAATTTGGTGAAACGTGTAGACATCGGTTATGAACAGAGCCAGCCGTCTTTTGGGGGAACGTCGATCTATTGCCACTGTATACCGAGTGCGACTGCCTCTTCAATGTCGGTCGCGGCTTGCGACCAGCTAGACCCTATGGTAGGGTACCGGCACAGTCTGTGAGCGTGAAGGAGATGGCTCCGATGGCAGACCAGGAGCAGGGATTCGTCGTTCGGGATCGGCGTGGAAGTGGAGGGTCGGACGCCACGCCGGCCGCTTCTTCAACTTTAAATCAGCCCCAGCCTGCATCGGCTTCGCGGGCTGCGCCAGCACAGGAGGCTCCGGCGCTCCCGGTCACGTTCTCTTCCTTTGTTATCTCACTAGGCTCGTCCTCGCTGATGCTGATGGGAGAGCAACTGGATCCTCATCAAACGGCGATGCCCGTCAACCTGCCGCAAGCCAAGGAAATCATCGATCTTCTATCTGTCTTGGAAGACAAGACAAAGGGCAATTTGACTTCTGAAGAGCAGACGGTCTTGCGTGACATGCTGTACGCGCTCCGCATGAAGTATGTGACGCTGGCCTCGCCAAAGTAGCCTGGTCTGCATCCCGCCTTTCGGTTCCCTTTTCCGGTGGTTTTCCGGGAGGTCGCGATCTGCGGGCGGGCTTTGAGACGGTCTCGTAGGTTGGCTGTAGTGGGTCGTACTTCCCTGGCAAGACTGATATGCAAAGAGGGCGATTGAATGCCTGAGTTGGACTATCCCAAACATGGGTTAGGAACTTCTCCCTCGAGAATCAGTGAATCTCAGCGGCTTGCGGCCGGCAACAAGCCGCGCCTCTCCTCGACCGATCGACCCACGGAACCTGAGCGCAAAACGCTCCATCTCCGTCCCGTCTGGATCGTCCTGATCCTCTTGATCCCCTGCTTGGCGCTCACGCTGTATTACTCGCAGATAGCAGTGCCGGGCGGCGAGGAGACGGGCTCATTCCTGCCCACGACCAGCTACGCGCTTGTACTCCTTCTGCTTAATCTTGACTTGATCGGGTTGGTCGTCCTGACGCTCTTGCTCTCGCGGAATTTGATCAAGGCGTACTTCGAACGGCGGCATCGACTCGTCGGGTCAGGATTTCGGACCAAGCTGATCGCCGCGTTTATCGGGTTCTCCTTGATCCCCACGGTACTGCTTGCGTTCGTGGCGAGCGGGCTCGTCAATAAAGCCGTCGACGTGTGGTTCAGCGAGCAGATTGAAAAGGTCATGAAGGACTCGTATGAGGTCGCGCGCATGCAGCACGCGGGGCACATTGCGCTCGCGGTGAACAGTGCGCGGGCCATCGGGCAAGAGCTGTTTCGGGAGGACATGCTGCTTCCAGATCAGCACGATCTGCTGGTGGCCGCAATGGCTCGGAAGCGTATGGAATATGGCGTCGCCGGAATCGAGGTGTTTTCGAGCAAGATGGAGACGCTGACGAAAGCGCTCGATGTCGATGTGCCGGTAGGGGTATTGGATCTGCCGATCAGCCAGCTTGTCCTTCAAGTTATTAATGGGAAGCAGGAGTTTACCTCCGTTCAGGAAGCGCAGACCGGGCGCCTGGTGCGCGCAGGTATTCCAGTAGCCTCCAGCAGTCGGCGTGGTGAATTGGAAGGAGTAGTGGTTGTCGAAGCCTATGTGCCGGAGTCCTTATTGACGAAGATGGAAGGGATCGGGCGTCAGTATACGGAGTATAAACAGATCAAGGCGATGAAAAACCCGATCAAGGCGGGCGCCTATCTCTTTGTCGCCGTCGTGACGGTGTTGATTCTTTTCAGCGCCACGTGGTTCGGGTTCTATGTAGCCCGCAGCATCACTGTCCCGATTCAGCGATTGGCGGAAGCGACGGAAGCGGTCGCGCAGGGGGACCTCTCAGTACAGATCGATGCGAAGGCAACCGATGAAATCGGCACCCTGATTGACTCATTCAATCGGATGACCCAGGATCTGCAAGGGAGCAAGTCCAAACTTGAGGAGGCCAACCTCACACTCCGGAATACGAACGTCGAACTCGATCGTCGCCGTGCCTATATCGAGACAGTCGTGGATACGATTGCCGCCGGTCTTCTGTCGATCGATCGGAATGGGGTGATCACCACGTTCAATGCGTCCGGTGAACGTATTCTGGGGTTGGCTGCCGATCGGTTCCGAGGGCGGCCGGCCAACGAGGTGTTCAAGGAGTTCGGTCTCGATTTGTTCCAAACCGCCTACGACCGCATGTTGACCGATGACCGCGATGACCTGGCTTTGGAAGGACAGTTGGATGTTCAGGGTAAGCTCATCACGATCGGCTTGAATGGCTCGCGCATGCGGGATGAGGCGAACAAAGACTTGGGGTTTGTGTTGGTGTTCGAGGATCTGACGGAGCTGATCAAGGCCCAGAAAGTCGCGGCCTGGCAAGAGGTCGCAAGGCGCGTGGCGCATGAAATCAAGAATCCGCTGACGCCGATTCAATTGTCGGCCCAGCGTTTGCGCAAGAAGTTCTTTGAGAGGTCACCGGACCTTGAGCGCGTGTTTGACGATGCGACGAACGTCATCATCAATGAAGTCGGTAGCCTCAAACACATGCTGGACGAGTTTTCGAAGTTTGCGCGGTTGCCCGTTCCCCAGATGACGCGTCAATCACTCCACGATGTATTGCAGGAGGTGGTGACCCTGTACCGGGAGGCGCAGAAAGACATCGATGTGATCGTGGAACTGGATGAAGATCTTCCGTCGATCAATTTCGATCGGGAACAGCTGAAACGGGTGTTCGTGAACCTGTTCGACAACGCGATTCAGGCGATGAATCAACAAGGGCGGCTCTGGGTGAGCACGAAGTACGATACGAAGCGCAAGCGGGTCGTGGTGACAGTCGCGGACGAAGGCCCCGGCATTGCCCCGGAGGATCAGGAACGGCTGTTCGTGCCCTACTTTACCCGGAAGAAAACCGGAACCGGGTTGGGGCTTGCAATCGTCCGCCGAATCATCACCGACCACGAAGGACAGATTCAGGCTGGGAATAACCAACCGAAGGGAGCAACCTTTACGTTTGATCTACCAGTGTAACTGAAGAAGTGACGAGTGACGATGATACGTGACGGGCGTTGAAACGGAACAAGCGAGACTCCTCACACTTCAACCGATCACTCATCGCGGGAGGATAGATGTCGGCATCGATTTTGATTGTGGACGATGAAGAGGCAATTCGCACCTCGTTGCGAAGCATTCTCGAAGACGAAGGGTATGAGGTGGCGGTGGCTGCCAATGGGGCCGAGGCGCTGAAGATTTATGGGACCGATCCGCCCGATCTCATGATTCTGGACATCTGGATGCCTGAGATGGATGGATTGGAGACGCTGAGACGAGTGAAAGAGTTTGTGCCGACCACACAAGTCATGATGATGTCCGGCCATGGATCGATTGAAACGGCCGTGAAGGCCGTCAAGCTGGGTGCCTACGACTATATCGAGAAGCCGCTTTCGTTAGAGAACGTCACGCTCCGCGTCAAGCACGCCTTGGAGCAGTACCGATTGGAGCAGGAAAATCGGACCTTGCGGACCAAGGTCCAGCAGAAATTCGAATTAGTCGGAGAGTCGCCGGCCATGCAGCGGCTGCGGCAATTGATTGAAACCGCCGGTCCCACGAATAGCCGGGTGTTGATCGGGGGGGAAAACGGGACGGGCAAGGAGTTGGTCGCCCGCGCCATTCACATGCACAGCGCCAGGGCTGAGCATCCGTTTGTGGCCGTCAACTGTGCCGCGATTCCGGAGACGTTGATCGAGAGTGAACTGTTCGGCCATGAAAAAGGATCGTTCACTGGGGCCACGTCTATGAAGCGGGGTCAGTTTGAACAGGCCGATGGCGGCACGTTGTTCCTCGACGAAATCGGCGATATGAGCCTCAATACTCAGGCAAAGGTTCTGCGGGCGTTACAGGAGCAGCAGTTCACGAGGGTCGGCGGCACGAAGCTGATGAAGGTAGATGTACGGGTACTGGCGGCCTCGAATAAGGATCTGGAGAAGGAAATTGAGAAGGGTCGATTCCGGGAGGATCTCTACTACCGTCTCAATGTGGTTCCGATTATTGTTCCGCCGTTGCGCGAGCGGCGGGAGGATATTCCGGCGCTTGTGCGTCACTTTATGAAAGTGCATGCCGATGAACAGGGCCTGCGGATCAAGGAAGTCTTGCCGGAGGCGATGGAAGTGCTCCAACAATACGATTGGCCGGGTAATATTCGTGAACTCAGGAATCTGACAGAGCGATTAATGATCATGGTGCCGGGATCCGTCATTGAAGCGTTGCAGGCCACTATGTCTCTTCAGGGGCGCACCAGCCATTCTACCACTGCTTCAAGCAGCCAGGCCGCGAGCCCACTTTTTGCCAAGGCGTATGACTCACTGAGGGATGCGCGTAATGCGTTCGAAAAGGAGTACATTGCCCGTAAGCTTCGCGAGCATCATTGGAATATCTCGCGCACCGCAGAGGACTTGAAGATCGAACGAAGCCATCTTCACCGGAAAATCAAGCTCCTTGACGTGGAGATGCGACCGGAAAGCTAGGCGAAAGTTAGTGGGAGATCACGCGATTGCGCAATTGGAGCAGACGACGTCGTGGAATTTGGTGTCGGGATGGGCTTGGACATAGTCATTGAGTGCGGCTTCGGGCATCTGCGCGGTATGGGATTTCTTGCAGGTAGGACAAACCGGGATCAGCTGTTGCAGGATCGCTATGTCGTGTAGGGTGCGTTCGAGCAAGGTAATCGTCTTCGTCAGTTCCTGCTCCCAGCTCTGTCTCGTTTCGGTCTCCTGTTTGAGCTTCAGCGCCGACTTGACTCTGGCGAGCAGCTCCACCTGTTCAACCGGTTTTCTGATGTAGTCCCCCGCGCCTGCGTCGAATGCCGCTTGCAGGAAATCCTTCTGGCTCCGCGCCGTCACGACGAGAATCGGGACCTGTCCGAACGCCTCGACGGCCTTAATACGGCGGCAGGCTTCCACCCCGTCCATGTCGGGCATCTTGATATCCATCAAGATTAGATCCACCTTGGCGCCGGTCGCGCCGGCATGATCCAAATCCAATTGCTTAAAGGCGTCACGGGCCGACGAGACCGTCAGCAGGTCGCGATAGCCCGCGCTCTTGAGGATGTGATGGAGCAGCAGCCGTTCGTCAGGAGAATCGTCGGCAATCAGAATGCCCACCAGACCACTCCTTCGCTCATTCTTCACGTACGAGATTTGTTGAGGGATGCTACAAGGTTAGTATAGGGAAGATTCCGAATGCGGCAAGAAAAAAAGCAGAAGGCAGAGGCTAAGGCGCGGAGCGTGAAAAGACGTCCTTGAGCAGCGTGGTGACACGGGCGGCAGGATTGGCACGGATGTCTCGTTCTTCGTTGGCGAGCATCAGAAAGAGGCCGTCCAGACTTTTCCCCACGACATACTGATCGATGTTGATGAGGTCGCTCTTGGCGAAAGGAATGGTTTTGAAGTGACCGATGAGTTCCTTGTACTGTCTGGTCACCCCTACTTCGTTCATGGCTTTTTCCACCTGAGGGCGAAAGGCAGCAGTGAGTTTGTCGCTCGTCCTGGCCCGAAAGTAATCGGTGGCGGCGGTTTGACCGCCGTTCAAGATCTGTTGTGCGTCGGCAAAGGTCATGTCGCTAATGGCGCTGAGAAAGATCTGTTTGGCCTGTGGGGCGGCGCGCTCTGCGGCGTGATTCATACTCGTCACGAAGTCGTCGACCTGTGGGCCGAAGCCGAACGTGCGAAGCCCTTTTTCAAATGCCTGCAGTTGTTCCGGCATCAGAATTTTGATCGCTTGATTGCGCAAGTACCCGTCCATCTTGCCGGTGAGATTCACCGCGTTCCCGGTCCCGACCTGCAAGGCTTATTTGAGCCCCGCCGCGATCTTGGCCTCGTCGAGGACGCCTCCTGTAGCTTGGGGCAGCCCCAATGCTTTCAGAGATTGATCAAGTTCGGTGCAGGCTGGGAGCGTGAGCAGCACCCAGGTGAGCAAGAGAGGAAGCGGCATAGGCTGGTCCTTTCCGTTTCTGAAGGGAACGGCGGCGTAGTATAAGTGAAGCCGATCGTCTTGTCGCGCGGAGATTGCGCGTCCGGCGCGTTGACCTCTGGAAGAGCCGACTTTTCGTCCTGAAGTTCTTACCGATTTGGGCGGGTTTGGCGGGCTGTTTGGTTTCCAGGCCAACAAATACAAGGAGCCGGTGCTCGTTTCCGGAACCGATGGCGTCGGGACCAAGCTGAAGATTGCCTTCCTGATGGATAAGCATGACACGGTCGGCATCGACTTGGTGGCGATGTGTGTGAATGATATCGCGGTGAGCGGAGCGGAACCGCTGTTCTTTCTCGATTATTTTGCGACAGGGAAATTGTCAGTGTCGAAGGCGCAAGAAGTGGTGAAGGGTATCGCCGAAGGTTGCCGTCAGGCTGGTTGTGCGCTGATCGGCGGAGAAACCGCTGAAATGCCCTCGTTTTATCCGGACGGTGAATATGACCTGGCCGGCTTTGCCGTCGGCGCGGTCGATCGTGCGAAGATTATTGATGGCAAGACGATCAAGCCCGGCGACGCGATCATTGGCCTGGCTTCTTCGGGGCTGCACAGCAACGGCTATTCATTGGTACGCCGTGTGCTGTTCGACAAGGCAAAGCTGACGGTCACCAGTCGGCTGCCTGAGTTGAATCGCCCGCTCGGAGAAGTCTTGCTCACACCGACTAGAATTTACGCTAAACAAATCCTGTCCCTCATCCAGGACTGTCCCATCAAAGGGATCGCACATATTACGGGTGGGGGTATCACGGAGAATTTGCCGAGAGTGTTTCCGCAAGGAGTACGGGCCAGGATTAACCGCAAGGCTTGGTCGGTTCCTCCGATCTTTCAGGCAATGAGCCGCTTGGGGCAGGTGGATCGGGAAGAAATGTATCGCGTATTCAATATGGGAATCGGATTGATTTTGGTCCTGTCGGCCAATGCAGAGGCGACGGTGTTGGAGAAAACGAGGGCGTTGGGCGATCAAGGTTGGCTGATTGGGGAGATGGTTTCGGCTGCTGACGGCAAGCCAGAGGTGGAGTATGTCGACTAAGCGAACCACTCCACTTCGTGTGGCAGTGCTGGCCTCCGGGCGCGGTTCTAACCTCCAAGCCATCATCGATGCGATCGAAGCAGGGCAGGTTCAGGCCAGGATTGTCGCCGTCATCAGCAACAAGAAAGAAGCTCCAGCCCTTGATCGGGCCCGGAAGCATGGTCTCCGGGATCTCTTTGTCGATCCCAAGCCGTTCGCCGGAAGACCCGACAGTCGGGAAGCCTATGATCGCGCGTTGTTGGAGACGCTTCGACAACATGATGTTGAGCTTGTGCTGCTCGCCGGGTACATGAAAATCGTCACGGCGGTGCTGGTCAGTGCCTACGCCAATCGGATGATGAATATTCATCCGTCGCTGCTGCCGTCGTTCCCTGGCCTGGATGTTCAGAGAAAGGCGATCGACTGGGGCTGTAAGCTGGCTGGATGTACGGTGCATTTCGTCACTGAAGGTGTGGATGAAGGGCCGATCATCCTTCAAGCGGCGGTGCCGATTCTGGATCAAGATACGCCGGACACCCTCGCGGTGCGTATTCTCGAACAGGAACACAAGATCTACCCCCGTGCCGTCCAGCTCTTTGCCGAAGGCCGGTTGCGAGGGGATGGTCGCCGGGTCTTTATTGAGGGAGGGAAACCAGTCGGGGAGGCAGTGATC
Organism: Nitrospirota bacterium; assembly: GCA_016195505.1. GTDB lineage: Bacteria > Nitrospirota > Nitrospiria > Nitrospirales > Nitrospiraceae > Nitrospira_D. The sequence continues at coordinate 7,888 of JACPZN010000401.1, forward strand.
AGTCCTTGGTGAAGGGTGAGGGATTGAGCTTCCGGCTGGAGAGTGAGGATGGGGGTGTGTATAATGCGGCATCACAGGAACGCGAGCTCACTTTCTCCCCGTTCTTCTACCGCAGTATCCAGTCTGCATGCTCATATGCAGCGAACCCTGCGGGATTCATGGCTCGTGTCACCGGTTCCGACAGGTGGGGGGCTAGCTCAGTTGGGAGAGCACTACGTTCGCAACGTAGGGGTCGGGGGTTCAACTCCCCTGCCCTCCACCAAACTTATTTTTCATCCCTGCCAACTGAAGTAATCCCTCATAACTTCCCGACACTTCCGCTGTTAAGTACCGCTCCTGGCCGTCAGAGCAGGGGTGCAGCGTAATCTGTGCGCCGAGCAAAGCTTTGAGCCCTTCTCGCGCTTTGTCTACGTTCCGGTTGGCAACGGACGCGATATTGGCCACCAGTGACTGGAACCGCTCCTTGAGACCCGGCAGTAGCTGAGTCACTTGACCCAGCTTGCTCTGCGGCATCTGCAACGCCTGTTGTAGCTCTGTGCGCTCACCTTCGGCCTTTTCCAACGCCGCTTTTGTCGAGACCGTCAGAATGCCTTGCTTGATAGCCGCCATAATGTTCTCGATCTCTTGCTCCACCTGAGTCAGCTTCGCCCGGATCTTTTCACGGTCCGGCGATTGCGCCTGGCGACGTTCCGCGAGCACCTTTGCGACTTCTTCCTTGAAAATGGCGAGCCGATGGAGTTCATCACCTTGGAGGACCAGACCGGCCTCTACGACGCCACCGTATTCCCGACCACCTATCGCCGGTACTGCCATCTATTGGTGACGAATCAGGCCTATGTCGTGACAGGACTGGTTGAGGAGCAGTTCTCGACCCTTACCTTGACGGTGAAGGAGCTACGGCTTCTGGCCGCTCGTAACGTGGAGGCTCCGTTCGAGCCCATTGAGGAAGTCGTCGGGTAGCCGTACACTCCGCCCCATGGCGCTCTCACCACTCGTCCGCTTTGGCACCTCTACCTGGACCTACGAAGGCTGGCAAGGCCATGTCTACAAGCGACAGTACGCCAAGAGCAAGTTTGCTCAGGAGTGCCTCGGTGAGTATTGCCAGTATCAATACAACAATGAGCCTCTGTTCAGAACCGTAGGCAACGACTCGACGTTCTATCGACCACCCACAGCGAATCAGCTTCGGCGCTATTTGAATCAGATTCCCGAAGACTTTGAGATGTGTTTCAAGGTGTGGGAAGAGATCACGATTCCAAGCTATGCGAAACAGCCTCGCTATGGCGCACGAGCAGGTCAACCGAACCCACGATTCCTCGATGCCAAGTTATTCACGGAGCTGGTGTTGACGCCCTACCGTGAGGCGAAGTTTGAACCGCATACGGGACCCTTCCTGTTCGAGTTTCAGCGCCACGGGATGTCGACACAAGAGTTCTGCTCACGTCTCGATGGCTTCTTCGGCCAACTCCCACGGGACTTCCGATATGCCGTGGAGATTCGCAATGCCGGTCTGCTTGGGCCTGAGTACCACAAAGTTCTAGAGGCCCACAGCGTAGCACACGTCTACAATCACTGGTCCTACATGCCGCCGTTGACTGAGCAGCACCAACGGATGGGACGTTTCACTGCACCGTTTACGGTGCTGCGACTCCTCACGCCGTTGAAGATGACCTACGAAGCGGCGAAGAAACGGGCGGAGCCGTACACGAAGATAGTGGGGGAGCTGCCGGATATGCGACGGGACACGGTGGACTTGGTCAAGAAGGCCGTGGCGGAAAATCGGCGAGCCTATGTGCTGGTGAACAATCGGTCGGAGGGCAATGCGCCACTGACTATCGAGGCTTTAACCCTGGCCTGTCAGACCCAATAAACACTCCGCCATTTGTCGTCTTATGGTAACGCCGCCGCCAGATAGCCCCGTCAGCAATTCTCGT
>JACPZN010000402.1 GCA_016195505.1 Nitrospirota bacterium
CGATGGCCGAGAGAAGGGCCCCAATGGTCGTCGGAATCAGACAGACAAGCAGTGCCACCAACACGGTAACGGTGACCGGCGTCCCTTGTCCCATGGCGTGCACGCTGTACAGAGAGAACGGCAGCAAGGTTACCGTCGCCAGGAGAAAGATGATCGTGAGCGCTGCCAGCAGAATATTGAGCGCGATCTCATTCGGCGTCTTCTGACGCTTGGCTCCTTCCACCATGGCGATCATCCGGTCGAGAAAACTCTCGCCCGGGCTCGCCGTGACCCGAATGATGAGCCAGTCGGACAGAACCTTCGTACCTCCCGTGACCGCACTGCGATCACCGCCACTTTCCCGAATCACAGGCGCGCTCTCACCGGTGATTGCGCTCTCATTCACGGACGCCACCCCCTCGACCACTTCGCCGTCGGCGGGAATGTAACCGTTGGCCTCGACGAGGACCACATCCCCCTTCTTGAGCTGATTTGCGGACACTACGCTGAACGTATCGCGTCGCTGAGAATGACGGTGCCACTCGACATGTCGCTCGCCGCCGGAATCTTCCGTGCCTAGTTTCTTAGCGGTCAGTTCCCGGCGCGTGCGCCGGAGCGAATCCGCCTGTGCTTTGCCCCGCCCTTCTGCCAAGGCTTCCGCAAAATTGGCGAACAGCACAGTAAACCAGAGCCACAGCGCAATGGAGAGAATGAAGGCGGCTGGCGCTTCTCCGGTCCCCGCTACCGCCTGCATGAACAGAATTGAGGTGACAATACTGCCGACCCAAACCACGAACATGACCGGATTCTTGACCTGGTGGAGTGGATTCAGTTTGTACCATGTACCAGACAGCGCCTGTCGGATGATCGCCGGTTCAAATAACGATCGCACCGGGCGATCTTTTATGAGGCTTGTCATAGACACCTCTCCCGAGACGCCACGAAGTCCCTCACATTAACAGATGCTCGACAATCGGCCCGAGGGCCAATGCCGGCAGGAACGTGAGCGCCCCGACCATCATGACCACGCCGATCAGGAGAACGACAAAGAGCGGCGTGTGCGTCGGAAGCGTCCCCGGTCCCGTCGGCACTATCTTTTTTCGAGCCAGCGACCCCGCAAGTGCCAGCGTCGGAATCGCCAGCCAGAATCGGGACATTAGCATCGCCATGCCGCCGGTGAGATTGTAGAATGAGGTGTTCACGTTCAGACCGGCAAAGGCGCTCCCGTTGTTGTTGCCCTGAGAGGTATAGGCGTACAGAATCTCGCTGAAGCCATGCGCGCCTGGATTGAGAATCGACGAGGTGCCGGACTCGGCGACCACGGCGATCGCCGTGAATCCCAACACAACGATAGGCATAATCAGAATTAGCAGCGCTGCCATCTTCATCTCGTATGGTTCGATCTTCTTTCCGAGGTATTCAGGTGTCCTTCCAACCATCAGCCCGGCGACGAAAACAGCAATGATGGCGTAAACGATCATGCCATACAGCCCCGACCCTACCCCGCCGAATACCACTTCTCCAAACTGCATCAGGAAGAGCGGCACGAATCCGCCCAACGGGGTATACGAATCGTGCATCGAATTCACGGCTCCGTTTGAAGCGGCGGTGGTCGCAGCAGACCACAGGACGGAATTGGCGATACCGAAGCGCGCCTCCTTGCCCTCCATGTTACCGCCGGCTTGGTCTCCGCGCGGAAGCTGATCGATCTGCATCGCAGTGAAGGCCGGATTTCCGCTTTGCTCGGCCCACAACCCCACGAAAACGAAACAGACCAGCAGGATCGTCATCGCAGCAAGGATCGCCCAACCCTGGCGCGTATCCCCGACCATGTGCCCAAACGTCCAGCAGAACGCTGCTGGAATGAGCAGGATCGCCAGAACCTCGAGGAAGTTCGACCAGGGCGTCGCATTCTCGAATGGATGCGCGGAATTTACGTTGAAGAAGCCCCCGCCGTTCGTTCCAAGCTGCTTGATCGCAATCTGAGAAGCCGCCGGTCCGACCGCCAATACCTGCTCAGTCACCGTCACAGACTCGGCCTTCGGCTGACCCTGTTCCTTCAGCACCGGCTGGCCGTTCGCATCCACCACCGGCTTGGCAAAGCTGGCTGGCTGGAGCAGTATGGCTCTTTGGGATGGGCTAAACGTCTGCACGACGCCCTGAGATACCAACAAGAGGGACAGAAGCAGGGCCAGCGGCAGGAGAATGTACAGCGTGCTGCGGAGGAGGTCGGCCCAAAAGTTGCCGATAGTCGTGGCGTTGCGTCGAGCCAACCCCCTGGTTAGCGCGACCAGGATCGCCATCCCGGTTGCCGCAGACACAAAATTTTGCACGGTGAGCCCCAGCATCTGCGTCAAATAACTCAGCGTGGTTTCGCCTCCGTAGGCCTGCCAATTGGTATTGGTCACGAAGCTCGCGGCTGTGTTAAAGGCTAGATCTGACGCAACGGCGCCCAATCCCGCCTGATTAAGCGGCAGGAATCCTTGGAATCGCTGGAGCCCATACAGCACGACCAGCCCCATCGCGTTGAACATCAGCATGGCGATCGCGTAGGTCTTCCAGTCCATCTCCTCGGTTTCACGCACGCCACAGAGACGGTACACCAGACGTTCCAGAGGCCCCACCACTCGATCGAGCCCACAGGCTTGACCTCCGTACACACGCGCCATGTACCAACCCAACGGTTTGATCAACGCGAGCAAGACCACGAAGTAGAGCCCGATCTGGGCGAAGCCATTCAGGGTCATCAGAACCACTCCGGCTTCAACAACGCAACGATTAAATAGACCAGCAAGCCAAATGCGAGAATGCCGCCGAGTACTATCATGTTGCCCTTGTTCTTAGAGGCGATCTAGGCAAAGCAACAACCAACCTGAGATCGCGAAGAAGAGCACCGTGATGCCGAGATAGAGGATATCCATCGTGAGTCCCGTGCCTTGTTGATTATTCGTGTACCACTCGTCACATAAAAACGGTATCAAAATCGCAGGCCGGATTGTCAAGAAGGGATCAAAAGTCGCGCGGAGACGAGATGGTAAACGAATGCGACTAACCGGCCGGGATCGAATTTCGAAAATGCGCAGGATTCGGCTGATTCGAAAGAATGTCGGCTTAGGATTCGCTACTGCCGGGACTCCCCGAGCACACACCACACACGACGTGTGCCTGATTTTTGATCAGTGACCGGTTCGCCGCTGAAGAAGCTGACCTGCCAGGCGACGATATCGTCTTTCGTGTCCGGTGTTGCAGTCCAATAGATTTCAGACTTGATATTGGAGAAAGGATGCCCTGCCGGCAAGGCTGGGTCATGTTGTGACGCATCGATCAAGGTCTTGAGTTCATCGACTGAAGGCGCGCGCCAGCCCTTCTGCCCTCCCACTTCTTTTGTCGCACACCGCGCGACAGAAGCTCCCCAGACATCGTGAATCCGGTCTGGCTCCTGTTCCCAGACCAGGCCGGTCTGGTTGTCTTTCACAGCTGCACCACTAAACTCGAGAGTAAAGCGAGAGGAACCCGATGGATCAGCCCCCAACACATAGCTTGCGAGCACGAGGAGGCCAGGTGCGATGAGCCAACGTCCGGCAACCTGTATCTTGCACATGTGAATGCCTCCCGCTCAGATGGAGGCCTATCGTATGAAAGTTTCTGTACTCGCGCAAGCCGAGATGGCTACCGTGAGAGCCGGCGGTGGTGGCGGAACAAGATGACGCCGCCCCAGACGAAGGACGCGAGCATCAGCGCAATGCCGAGATCATAAGCGAGATGGGCCAGGCGATGGTCCCATTCCAGCAAGCCTAGCATCGTCAAAATATTGTTCCAGTCGTGACCGTCCGTTTCTTTTCCCGTCACGCCTCCGAGTAGCACTAACTCTAACGCCCGCGCATCGTTGATGTAAGGCGCGACATCCATGATACTTTCTGCAGTCCACCACAAGCTCACGGAGGCGCCAAATGGATCGCGGGTCTTCACGAGGAACGTGCCGAGACAAATGAGCGGCATCAGGACCTGACCGAGACTTCCGCCTAGAATCGTCATGAAACGGCCAAACGGTATGAAGATAAGGTGGCCGGCTTCGTGGAACGGCAGATTGATCAAATGGAAAAACGATTCGCCGGTGTAGTTCGTTTCCAGCGGCGAGATGATGAACTTCCAGCCCCACCACGCCAGGACCAGAAACACAGCAGCCCGGCCGTAGAACGTCATCGAATCGGTGGTCGTGTCCGATTCAATTAGCCATTGCTTCGCAATAGACAGCCACTCAGACCCAGTGAATGATGTTGTGGGTGGAGAGACGCTCGCTCGCATCGCAAGCGGCCGATACTTGGCGAAGATAATGCCGCACCGGATACACTCCTCGGCCCCATCAGGCTGTTCGGCGTGACATTTGGGACAGTGGGTTGTCGATGTATCGGCAGAGATCACCACCCCACTCTAGGACCATGCGTGAGATCGGGCAAGAAAATCCAATGAACAGTGCGGAGGAAAGAATGGGCAGACGAATCGGCTAATGGAAGGAAAATGGTACCGGCGCAAAGGTCAGCACAAACACGGCGAGCGCGATCCATCCGACAATCCGACGACTACGACCCAACGGAGCATAGGGATCTATGACGGGGGGATGGCCGAGTCCCCAGAGTCCGGCCATGAAGGCCCAAAGAAACCAGCCGGGCCATC
>JACPZN010000403.1 GCA_016195505.1 Nitrospirota bacterium
CGTGCAGTTCGGAGGCTTGATAGGCCGCAAGCGGCGCAAGAGTCAGCTTCTTCAATTCGGCAAGCGGAACGACAGCATCTTCAAAGTCGCTCTTTCGTGTTTGACGTCCTGTACTCAGGAGCGCACTGTGATAGAGACCCAGGTTGGTACTGCTGATTCCAACATTTGAAAGCGCCAAAGTCGACCCGTCGTAAATGGATTGCAACTCGCCCTTCAGCTTGTTGAGGCCAAACAAACCGACCAAACCAACCATGATCATGATGGTGCTGACGGCGGAAAACCCGATGATCAGCTTGGGCAGTGTCTTCAGATTTTGGAACCACGCTTGAGCCGACCACTTCGATGACTTGCTATACCTCGCCATGACTTCCCTCCTCCTCACCACTCAGGACAATGAATTTCATCACTGCGATCGTGACTTTTCCGTTTCTTGCATGTTCCACGAGCGTTAGCTCGCACCGCTTGGCTCAGTGATCGTTCTCTCTACAGAATCCAGGAGTCTGGACACTTCCACCACCCCGCTTGTTCGGTTTTCAATCTTCAGGAGACCTGAGAGAAAGGGGCGGCTAGCGTCGCCAGGCGACACACCCAATATGTCGTCGGGGTGGATGGTTCGAATCTCTGGAACCTCGTCGATCAGGACGCCGACCTGTTGCGTCCCATGCCGCACCACCACGGCATACTTCGCCGGAGCGGAGACCGACAATCCCAAAGGAAGCCGCAAATCCGCGAGCGGGACCACGGTCCCGCGGAGATTGGCAACCCCCACCAACGAGGCAGGCATCCCGGGCACAGGCGTGATCGATTCGAGTTCGAACACTTCACGAACGTGACGAAGATCAATGGCGTAGGACTCTCCCCCTAACGTGATAAGGCAGATCCGTGAAAGTCCAGCAGATTGAAGCTGATTAGGTTCAGAGTGGGCGTTGGATTGCGGTTGTTCAAGCGTTGGTTCCATCATCTCACACTGGGTAATAAGCCGCCCTGCTCTCAGGCAAGCGCACGCTTCACGGCCTGCAGAAGGTCTTCTGGCTTAAAAGGTTTCACCACATGCCCATTGGCGCCCTGTTGCTGTCCCCAGAATTTGTCACTCTCTTGCCCCTTGGATGTGCACAGCACGATTGGAATACCCTTGAACCGGTCATCGTTCTTCAAATCTCGGCAGGCCTGGAAGCCATTCCGGCCTGGCATCACAACATCCATGACGATGAGGTCCGGCTTCTCAGTGGCAATCTTGTCTTCGAGCTTGTCCGTGTTAAGGAAGGACACCACCGTATGGTTGGCAGACCTAAGATATGACTCAATGAGTTGTATCTCCGCATACGAATCATCGACAACTACAATCTTACTCATGAGCCTTTTCCTCTCGTTCGCGAATCACTACGCACCACCTCAGCGCATCGGCATCACTACACTGATCGCACCGGCCAGTTCGCCCTCTTTCCATCCTTCTTTCTTCATGCCCGTCATATCCCGCTCCCCCTTGGGGCCTCCATGGCAAACAAGGCACGTCGTGCCGGCATATTCGGGATCCATCACACGCATCACCGGTTTGCCATTGACCATCGTCGCCTTCGCATATTGCTGTCCCTTCGGATGGCGGGGATCGGCAAACATGCGCAGGACCTCGGCTTCAAAGTCGTCCGGCTTATTGCCTAGGAATCGATAATCTGCGCCGGTTAGTTTCACTATGATGCCGGTCTTAGCAAAAAACTTCTGCCCAGCTTTCCTTGCAAACACCGCGGGGATGAACGCTTTGAAACCAATCCCCGGCCTGTTGATAACCGGCTGCGCCTCAAACACCACCTCGCGCTCAGATTCCAACATGGCGAGAAGAAGTCCCCTATGAGGAATCCCGCTCGGACGAGATAAATCAATACGAGTTTTGGCTTTGAACTTTTCCATAATTTGACGAGCTAATAACTCGTCCGTGAAACCTTTTTCGCTCTTCGACGGATCGTTGATCACAGCCTGGTATTCAGATACCACGGCCCGACCAGCCTTGACCAACGTGATCAGTAGTTCTGCAATCTCCGCTTCGTCTCCCGCCCTGGCAGAAATAGGCATCCCCGCGACCACGGCGCCGAGGGCGGTTCCCAGGATCAGTGATAACACTCGCACCTTCATACTGCTCCTCCTACTCATCAACCAATTAGCGCGTGTTCTCACGCAAGTGTAACGACTTGCTGGTGGTTATCAAGAAAACGATGAATATCAACATCATCGAATACCTTCACCCTCAACTGACTGATTCAGAAAATGGGCAGTGACTTTGCGTAAACGGCATGCATGGGTTGATTCAGACGAAACGAGGCCCGCATTGCCTCGAAGCACAAAGGAAGACTCTTTAGGAAGCCAGCAAGAAAGAGACGGTTCGATTGGCAGGATGAGAACGGGAACGATGTGCTTGGCCTCCGTCTATGACGCTACACAGAAGAATTAAGCGGACGTGGTCCGTTCCCACAACAATTCCTTTTCGCCCAGACGATAGGCTACCCACCGGGCGAGGACGAACAGCGCGTCGCTCAGGCGATTGAGATAGATGATGATTGCCTGATCCACCCGTTCCTTTCGCATAAGACTGACACATCGCCGCTCAGCCCGCCGACAGATGGTGCGCGCGAGATGGAGCGAACTGGCGATCGTCCCGCCCCCTGGCAAGATAAATTCTCTCAGTGGCTGCAGATCCTTCTGCCAGCCATCAATCAAATTCTCAAGCCGTGTCACGTCTACCGCCTCAATCGAAGGCATGTTCGGAAACGACTGGCCTGGCTTCGTCGCCAATAAGCCGCCGATATCAAAGAGCTTGTTTTGTACCCATCGTAACTCGTGTTCGACGAGCGTCCGCATCGATCCCTTGGCTTCCACCAGCCACAGCGCGCACACAACCCCTAACGAAGCATTCACCTCGTCAACAGTCCCATAGGCTTCGACCCGGAGACTGTCTTTCCAGACCTGCTGTCCACCGGCCAAGCGGGTTTTTCCCTTGTCGCCCGTCTTCGTATAGACTTTTGTAATGCGCATACGCAGCCTCCCTTTTGACCTTAGAACCCTTCGTACCGATAGCTGAGCCCCCCATAGAACGCGACGCTGGGCGCCGGCGTGACGAATCGCTCCAAGCCGCCATTTCCGGTTAGCGTATTTGACGCGATCGATCCAAACGTGAAATAGTGATTGTTGGTCATGTTGTTTACTTGGAAAAACCCCATGAGCCGCCC
>JACPZN010000404.1 GCA_016195505.1 Nitrospirota bacterium
GCCGGGTCTGACAGCAAGTCGTCATCCCAAAACATCACCATGGGCCCTGTCATCTTCTCGACCAGCTTGACCACATCGGTCGGCGGCTTTTTTCGGAAGCCGTACTGGCCGCCCCCTAATGCCAAATGAATCGAACAAAATGTGCACCGGTAATTGCATCCACGCGTCGCCGTCAGTGCGTCTCGGAACATATACCCTTTGGGTAAAAGATCCCAACGAGGAGGCTTTTCATCCCACTGCTCGACCATGTACGGCATCCTGTACTGCTGCTGTAGCTTCCCTTTCTTGAAGTCTTCGAGCAGCCGCGGCACGGTCAGTTCTCCTTCCCCAATGACGATCGAGTCCGCATGCTGAACAGCTTCGTCGGGCAAGGTGGAGGGATGAATGCCGCCGAGCACCACTTTGGCACCACGCTCACGGAACAGCCGCGCCACCTCGTAGGCTCGGATAGCCACCACGGTTGTTACGGTGATGAACACCAAATCGTAGTCACGCGCGAAGTCCAGCGGCCCGACGATTTCGTCTTGGATCTCGATGTCCCACTCGTCTTCGGGAATCAATGCGGCGAGGGTGGGGAGGTTTAAGTTAGGTGTGCGGAACAGCTTCCAGACCGAGTCCCATTTTTGATCTTCGGGATGTGGAATAATGAGACCGATCTTGTAGTGCCCCATAGTTTTCCTCCGTGTGACCTTGTGAGATGACGGTTGTTCTTGTGCGTAAGCATAATCATACGCACCGTTACGTTTAGCCTGCTCCTGAAAGTAATTTCGAGAACCACTGATCACTCTTCCACACCATTGACATTAGCGCCTCTCAATCCGCCAGCTTCGGCCGTAGAGATTCGTGGTACCGTCTGGCGCAAAAGGGCTGCCGAGGCTGTACCGACTGTTCATCGAGTCGGGACCGTGCAGATGTGTGTTCAGCCGGCCTCGATCGTTCCTTTCTTGACCATCCGGGAGTGGGGGAGTGATCGCCTCGAAATTCGTCGCCGATGATGGACTATATGGATTGCCATATGGCCCTAATTCGTTGATGACGAGGTCGGGGTCGTCTGGATTTCCCGCGCCAGAGGGATTGGCTAGGAAGTTTGGATCCAACTCGTTGGCCGAGCGGTTACCGAGATACTCGGCTTGGGCAGTCAGGGGGAGAAGAATGAGTGCGCCAAAAAGTAGGAGTCTCATCATGAACCTCCTAGCTTGGCCGTGAGCCTAGCTTATCCAAGGGAACAAGATCAAGAGCCACGATCGAGTCCTCTCGCTCACTCACCCACTCAGCTCATTCGGCATATTCCTCTACGTCGGCGGGCTTCTCTCTATAGTTGGTTAATTATGGTATTTCATGAAACAGTGATGAGCGTTTGCCTCCGAGTGAAGAAAATGGTTCCTGTGTGGGTTCAAGATCCTAGTGCAACACGAGTATCCTGGGCAACCCACAATGAAAGGAGTTGCACATGGCACCGTATCAACGGTTACATCTCATGGAACGCGAGGGATTCAGTCGCATGTTAGCCGCTGGATCTAGCCTTCGTGCCACGGCTCAGGCGCTGCGGCGCGCCCCGAGTACACTGTCGCGTGAACGGGCTCGGCAGCCAACGTCCAACGTCGCATGGGGCGACGACGGAAGTACGTTGTTCGTCACCGGTGGGACTTCGGTCTATCGGATAAAGCTTACGACGAGGGGGCAAGATATTGATTCACCGGACAGCAAGCAATGGCAGGAGGCTGTTCCTTTCCCTTCCATTCATTTCGGTTCCAGATCTCGAAGCTGTTTCTTTCGTGAAAGCGCGCAGCGATAGCCGTGGAGTTGCTCGCTTCTCCGTGCTACACGATCGCAGGGGATAGCGATTGCTATGCTGAATATTTTCAGAACACAACGCGTGGGAGGTGAACGCACCCTACTTGTTAAGGGGACGGTGTCAACGCAATGGGTGGGGCAAATGTGGAGTGAAAGCGGGAGAACCGCAGTGTGGGAGACAGCCATTCTAGCCGCCTCCCAGGGATAGAGAGCAGGGGGATTATTAGCGATTAGACTGATCTCGGCGGCAGCTTTCCTCGGCCAATAGCTTTTGGCCTGCACTCGCGTTCGTCGGGATGCGCGCGAGACAGGCGTTCAGCGTGTCTTCCACGGCTCCCGATGCCACGCGGTCGATGTTCTTTTCCGTACCAAAAGTCGCCCCGCTGCCGGATGAAGTTCCCGGAGCGGACGAACCCATCATTTCGTCGATGGCACAGCCGGAGACAAACGTTCCCAACAATGCGATGATACCCAATACGCGCAGAGACCGATCTGCCATGATAAACCCCCTCTTCTTGCGGAAGAAAATAAACGGCTGCAGCCAATTCTACGCTTGGAGGCCAGAGAAGAACAAGACGGTTTCTGACCCTCAGGCGCCCAGCCTCGCTAACGGGGGCCAGGCCTCGGAAGCGTCGAAGCCTCGAAGCCAGGCCTGGCTGTTCAACACGTCAGCAGTATGTTCACTGCGGCGAGGCATTCACCTTTGTCCCTTCCTTCACGAGCGGTTCAATCTTGATGTTTGGACCCTGAACTTTTGGGAGCAGGCCTGCTCCCGGTTTTTCCAACAATCGTTGATCATTCAAATTAATGGAGAGGTTTTGCTTCGAGTGGCTGTCGTCGAACGCGGCTGCCTTGTTCAAGGAATTTTCTCCCGTCGCATTCGACTGGCCGGGATCATTCGCGAGCGACTGCCCTTTGACAGGATCGACGGCCTTGCCCATGGGATACCCAGGATGTTTCGGCAACATGTCGGGATTGGCGAAAACCAGGGCACTTGCTAAGAAGACGACAGCGAAAGCAATGAACAGAATGAACAGAATGAGCGAGGTCTTCATGATGCAACCTCCTTGGTGAGGGTGGGGGAGACAAGAACGCCCTCGCTGGCACAGGACCGACGGGGCGCAAGGACGTGATCGAGAGGGGAAGGGACGAAAACGTGAACAGTGAAGGAAGCGACTACCCCGGTTTCATACAGCACCTCCGGGATGCTGTTCAGCTTCGCTCCCGCGTGATGGCGGAGTCAAGCCAGTGGAAATGGGCTCAGAGAAAGGACCAAAGGCGGTGATGCGTCGTTCAGGCCACGCCAGCTTGGGGCCAACGAATTGCCGCCTACCGGGTGACTTTTTAAGGAAGCTGCAGGGCGATTGCGAACGTCGCCGCATAGCC
>JACPZN010000405.1 GCA_016195505.1 Nitrospirota bacterium
GCGCGGATCGCCGCGACATATCCGCCTGGCCCGGCGCCGAGAATAGTAATGTGTTTCTGGGAGGTCATTGAGTCATCGGTTCATTGTCGATTGATACATTGTGAGAACTCCCCAATCGTCGAATCTCACAATGGTTCAATGATTCGATGCGGAAACGCTTCAATGTTTCTGAGAGGCGAGAAAGGCTTCGTACTGCACCGACGTCATTAATTGATCGACTTCTCCTGGGTTGGAGAGATCGATTACGACGATCCATCCCTTGCCGTATGGGTCCGAGTTGACGACCTCGGGATGATCCTTCAATTCAGCGTTGATCTTCGCGATCGTTCCACTCACCGGCGTATAGATTGTGGAAGTCGTTTTGGTTGATTCCACCTCGCCGATTTGCTGGCCAACTTTCACTGTGGCGCCCACCTTCGGAAGATCCAGGAAGACAATGTCGCCCAAAGCATCCTGGGCGAAATGGCTGATCCCCACGGTCGCCTGTTTACCACTGAGACGAACCCATTCGTGTTCTTTGTGATATCGCAAATCGGATGGAATCATAGACTCTCCATCAGGTTGCACTTGAGTTGAGCACCACTAATGTGAGCGGATCGTAGTGGGCGCTGCCTGGATTTGTCAAGGAACGGTCTGAACCGGCTCGATCTGAATCAAGATGTTCCATCGACCGGATTCGGCTACGCCAAGAATCGATTGTTTGAGCCCTCCCATCGAAAGCGGAAGAGTCGCAGCCTTCACAGAAATTCCAACCCATACGCCATCGGTCGTTCCTAACTGCTGTCCCAAGTTTTCAAGAACTGTCACCCCTCCCACCCCTTCTTGCCGTACCATCACTGAACCACCAGTTCGAGGTGTCAGCTCAACCAAATCCTCGCCATACTGTTCGAGCCCCTGAAGAGGAGCAGCCAACGTGGATTGATGCACTTCGACCAACATCGTCGCAGTCGGATTTGATTCTCGCAACACCTTGCGCAGCCGCACAACCAACTTTGCATAGCTGAGCGCCTTCCATCCGACCCACCGCCAGTAGGTCGCCGATCGCTCTTGAGTTTGCGGATCAGTCGAGTAATGTGCGCCAAATAGTTCCTCTGGAGAAACGCTTAGCCCGAATGATGAGCCGAACACACGAAACGAGCCGTCTGAGAACTCTGCCGCAAACCCGGCCATCGGCCTTGCCGCCAGGAGCACCCCATCGCATCCTGTACGAGCGAGGACTCGGATCATCTCTTCAAGATACGACTGGTAAGCAGGATTCGCGATATCGGGTCTTGGCGTGGACGCACCCCCACGTCCAAAGCCGCTGATTGTTGTCGTCACCCATTCAGGCTTAAGGTCCATTCCGTGCCCCTGATGGAGATCCAATACTATCCATAGAAGAAGGCTGAACCGATGGGCCTCGGTCACGATCGCCTTCACAGTCTCAAGGTCGAGCCCCGCACGACCAGGCATCAGCGCCTCAGCCGGTTCAATCACCAACGTCGTCGCACCTCCTTGCGCCAGTTCCTGAAGCCACGATGGGAGAACCGGCGTTGGAGGAAGTTGGCTCAGAGGGACGCGAAGTGCCAGCTGCCCGGTTTGCCCATTATGCTGATTCGCGTGCAACTGACGCAGTTCGTCCAATCGACGAAGGGCATGGCCTTCGTAGATAGCCCCGTTCACTTGCTGCGAAAGTTGGCCCGCTGCCACTATGCGATACTGTGTCATCGCCGCACGGTAGTCTCCGAGTTGCTCATGGACACGTCCCAACCACCAGCGGGCTTCAGCTAGGCGCAGAGAATCCGGTGCATCATCGACAAACCGCTGAAAAAAAAGCGCCGCGGCCGGATAGCGTTCTTGAACAAATGCGCGATAGGCTTCCGTCAGTAGGCGCGCCTGTGCATCGCGTGCTGGATCGTCGTGCGATGCGTCACCGGGCGGGAGAATCGTTGGAGGCCGACCGCCCTGTGGAGCGCAAGAAGATAGAAGACAGAGGGACAGCATCAACGCCCTCCCTCCGATTTGAATCTTACAGATTGTGAAGGGCAACGAAGTCACCGCCCTCCGAGGTGAGAGCTAAAGCCTAATTTGGAAAAATACGCGATCCTGCAGGATGCTCGAAGAGGCCGTCCAGTAAGGCCGCAGCAAGCGAAAAGGCGAATCGTACTCTGTTCCGTACGTTGAGCCTTTGAGCGCAGCGAGAATGAAGCTGGCGGCCTTTGGGAGCATTCCTGCTAGCCGAAGATTTCCATGCCGGAGAAAAAGTATCCAACCTCGAATTTGGCGGTCTCAGGAGAGTCGGATCCATGGACCGCATTGAACTCGATATTCGTCCCATGGGCCTTCCGTATCGTACCGGGCTCTGCCTTTGCCGGGTCCGTGGCCCCCATCAGCTCTCGATTTTTCTTGATCGCGTTGTCGCCCTGCAACACCATGACCAGCGACGGTCCTGAACACATGAACGTACAGAGACTATCAAAGAACGGCCGGGCCTTGTGCACCGCATAAAACCCCTCTGCCGTCGGCCTCGACATCTGCATGAGTTTCATGGCCACCGGCTTCAGGCCTGCCTTTTCGTAACGGTTGAGAACATCGCCCATCACATTCTTTTTCACCGCATCCGGCTTAATGATCGCCAACGTTCGTTCGCTCATAGCGTCTGCAGTTCATCCAGACAGTTAAAGAATAAATTGAACAGTGCTGATGCATTATAAGTGGCCTTCCCCTGCCTTGCAAGTCCGACATTCTCGCGATGCAAAAAACTTTCAGACAGATATTCTTTCTAGGATTGGCGCTCTACCACAACAAGCATACGAAAGGCGAAGAGTCGCCCAAACCATTCCATCTTCTGTTCCAGTCTAAGCATCGGTGTCACTAGGCTCATTGGCAGCAGGGATGGATGGTCGAATCCTCCGCTCAATGGGTAGACCCAAAAGGCCATACGCCTAATATGTTGGACCACCAATCGTGGATAGCGAGCTTGGAATCCAGTCTGGTTCTGTTCAAAAAGAATCGTTGGAACGGCTTGATTAGAGTCAAACGGCTGACGGCCCGGCTGTGGAGTCTTGAGAGTCAGCGGATCTTCCTTGCAATCTACTTGCTCTGAATGCAGCCATTGATAGACCGGCCACGAGACCCAAGAGACATAAGGGTCCATGATGATGATCCTGCCGCCGACCTTGAGCGAGCGCTGGGCTTCATCGAAGAACATCGAGACATTTTCGATGTGGTGTAAGGCATCGAACAAGACAAGATTGGCCAGGGAATCCGACTGAAACGGCAATTGCTGCGCATCGGCCGCGACATCGAGCCACGGAAGAGGCACGACATCCGTACAGCAGACTCCCGAGACATACTCTTTCAGGTTCCCCGTACCTCCCCCTACTTCCACCGTCTGCCCCGGCGCCAACCAGGCAACGATATCCCGATACCACTCCGCATACAGTTGGCGAAGTATCGGCTTCTTTCGCCAGACCTCGCGATGTCGGTGCAAAACGGCATCGGTCATTACACGGCCTTCAGTCGAAAGAATCCATATATCGTCATCTTAAGTAACAACCAGCCGTGGACAAATCGTTGGATGTTGCTGGTGCCGTAGGTCCGCTCTTGGTAGCGAATGGGAATTTCCAGAATGTGTAAATTCAGCTTCGACGCACCGAATAGCAAATCAAAATCACCGAAGGGATCGATGTCTCCGAAGTAGTCCCGGTTTGCCACCAGCCGCTCGTAATCGCGTCGAAACAATACCTTCGTGCCGCAAAGCGTATCCTTGATCCGCTGGTTCAGAAGCCAGGAGAACGCCAGGCTGAAAAATTTGTTTCCGATCAGATTGAGCACACGCATGGCCTGCGACTCCATGGGATACACCAGCCGACAGCCATTGATAAATTCGCCTTTACCGCTTGCGATGGCGTCATAAAACTTCGGGAGATCTTCGGGCGGCATGGTGAGGTCAGCATCCAAGATCATCAGAATATCCCCGGTAGCCTGTGCAAACCCCTTGCGCACCGCGTCTCCCTTTCCCTTCCCGTCTTGCACAAGCAATTTGATTGTTTTCTCCGGATAAGCTGCCATGACTCGTCTGATCTCCTCTGGAGTTCCATCGGTCGAACGGCCGTCGACAAATATGATCTCTTGATGGCCACCGAATGGCGGAATCCGCTGCACAGCCGGCTCGATATTTCCACGCTCATTCCGGCAGGGAATGACGATCGTGGTGGAATAGGTCCGCACCGGCCCTCGCACGCGGGGACGCGCGACTATATAGTGGCACAGACATAGTTTGTGCAGCGCAGGAAGATACGCCAGAACTTGGTTGAATAATCGGGAAAGGAGAGGGATTCTTCTCGGCAGCAAGAGGCGCCGTTCTGTCTTTACCACCTCAAAGTCCGACAAGTGGAAAAGATTTGCAATGTCCACCGTAGAGAGCCAACTCTGCTCCCGTTGGGGCATTTTCATTCCAAGCTTTTCACCCAACCGCAGCATAGGCTCCCACAGATAGTTGTAGTAGGATACGATGACCCGCGTCTCCGGCGTACAGGCTTGGTGCAAGCGTTTCAGTGCAATCTCGACATCCAGCAGATGGCCGATGATATCGACCAGAATGATCGCATCGAATGTTTCGTGCAGGTCCAGCGTCTCCGCATCACCGACCCGAAACTCCAGCGTGGGGTGCCGTCGAGCCGCCTCCTTGACCATCTCCACACTCAGATCGATTCCGACCCCATGAGCAGGTTTCAACGCAGAAAGCAAATTCCCCAAGCCTGATCCCAGCTCCAACACACGC
>JACPZN010000027.1 GCA_016195505.1 Nitrospirota bacterium
AGCAAATCATGCGAAATATTCGTGAGGCGGCCCAGGTCCGCTCAACCGTCTTAATCACCGGCGAAACCGGAACAGGAAAGGGGATGATTGCACGGGCGATCCATCAGCAGAGTCCTGAACACGATCGACCGTTTCAAGTGATTGATTGTACGACCGTTCCCGAGGGGATGATGGAGTCCGAGCTGTTCGGGCATGTACGGGGCGCCTTTACGGGTGCGATTGTTGATAAACCGGGGCTCATTGAGTTAGCGAATGGGGGCACCGTTTTCCTCGACGAAATCGGGGAACTTCCCCTTCCTCTCCAAGCGAAACTTCTGCGCGTCTTGGAAGACAGCGAAGTGCGTCCCGTGGGCGGAACCAGAGTTCGTCGCGTGGATATGCGCTTTATCGCTGCGACCAACCGGGATCTCGAATTGCGAGTGCGTGAGGGGGCCTTCCGGAAGGATTTGTACTATCGGCTCGCCGTCGTCTCGATTCGGGTGCCCCCGCTCCGCGAGCGTCGCGAGGACATTCCCGTTATCGCGCACCATTTGCTCAGCCACCTGGCTCGATCTATGGGCAAGGCGCGGTGCCATTTTGATGAAGAGGCGGTGGGGGTCCTTGTGTCGTATTCCTGGCCAGGGAATGGGAGGGAACTCCGAAATATCCTGGAACGGATGGTCATGCTTGCGACCGGCGACCTCATTCTGGCTCGAGATGTCCGAAGCGTGCTTCCACAGAATGAAACAGAGAGTCTCGTATCAGGCGACCCTAGTCTGACCACCCTTCCATACATGGAGGCCAAACAGCGAGCGCTCGAAGAGTTTACGAAGTCCTACCTGCGTGTCAAACTCGCGCAGCATGCTGGTGTCATCTCGAAAGCCGCTGAACACAGCGGCATTCCACGGCAACATTTCTCACTGCTCATGAAGCGATTTCTGGGAAGCGAGGGTGTCGAGAGTCAGTAGCATTTGTCGCCTGCTCGTAACAGTCCTTCCCTTCATTGACCTTGCCCTCTGTCGATTCCCGCGATCATGTTTATTCTTCGTAGCATAAACATCATGCGAAATAGTGCGTGATTCATTTTTCCAAAGACTACTCGCACATTATCGCTGAGGAATATGCGGATATGCGAGCATAACAAATTGATATATTGGCTGAAATATAAGATTTACCACATGATGCATAACATCATATTCGATTAGAGCAATATCTTCCGCTTCTCCTTCCCCAACTCTTTCTCGCAATTCGATTTTTATCCGTTTTATTTCAATGTGTTAGCCGTCACTATTTTGTTGACGCCAGGTTCTTCCCAGTCTGGCAACCCTTTTGCTGTGTGTTTTGTTGCTCAAATCGGTGCTATGGCCGGTGTGTTCATGAACAGTGCTTTAGATTTCTTAAGTGCTTTAGATTTCTTAGATGCGAAGCGAGATGGTCTGAATTTCCGTTACGCAGACGAAGTCGCGTGGGGCTTATTGAAGCTCTCAACTTGAGGAGGTGTCTACAATGTTTTTGTCACGCAGACAGTTTTTGAAGTTCTCCGCGGGGACTGTCGCCGCAGTCGCTGTGGCGGACAAAGTCCTGGCGCTGACCGCGCTTCAGCCGGTCATCGAAATCGGGAACCCGCTCGGTGAGTATCCCGATCGTTCCTGGGAGCGTGTCTATCACGATCAATACCGGTATGACTCGTCCTTTACCTGGTGTTGTTCGCCCAACGACACGCACGGTTGCCGGATTCGGGCTTTCGTCCGTAACGGCGTCGTGATGCGGGTCGAACAGAACTACGACCACCAAACCTATGAAGACCTGTACGG
This sequence comes from Nitrospirota bacterium, assembly GCA_016195505.1. GTDB lineage: Bacteria > Nitrospirota > Nitrospiria > Nitrospirales > Nitrospiraceae > Nitrospira_D. Next base: position 1,794 of record JACPZN010000027.1, read on the forward strand.
CAACCGCGGGACATTCGCGCACAACCCGCGCATGTGCTTGAAGGGCTATACCTTCCATCGGCGCGTGTACGGCCCCTATCGTTTAAAGGGCCCGTTGATGCGAAAAGGCTGGAAACAGTGGATAGATGACGGGGCGCCTGAACTCACGGTGGACGTCAAACGCAAATACAAATTTGAAAGCCGGTTCTTAGACGACATGATGCGAGTGTCTTGGGACACGGCGGCCACGTATGCGGCCAAGGGCTGCATCATCATTGCCACCCGGTACAGCGGAGAAGCCGGAGCACGCCGTCTTCGCGAGCAGGGGTACGCGCCGGAAATGATCGAGATGATGAAAGGTGCCGGGGTGCGCTGTTTCAAACATCGCGCTGGCATGCCCGTCCTCGGCATCGTCGGCAAGATGATGAACACCCGGTTTAACGGCGGTGTGTTGCCGCTCCTTGACTCGTGGATTCGCAAGGTGGATGCGGATCGGGCGCAGGGAGGGAAATACTACTCCAACTATACCTGGCATGGCGACCAGGATCCATCGCATCCCTGGTGGAATGGTACGCAAAACTGCGATATCGACTTGAGCGATATGCGATTCAGCAAGCTGAACACTAGCTGGGGCAAGAACTTCGTCGAGAACAAGATGCCGGAAGCGCACTGGAAGCTGGAATCGATCGAGCGGGGCGGCCGTATCGTGGTCATCACTCCAGAATATAATCCTACGGCATACCGAGCCGACTACTGGATTCCGGTTCGACCAGAAACGGACGGTGCGCTGTTCCTCGGCGCCTGCAAGATGATTCTCGATGAGAACATGCAAGATATCGACTACATCAAGCAATTCACTGATCTGCCGCTTTTGGTCCGGACGGATACGTTGCAGTACCTGGATCCTCGGGATGTCATTCCTGATTTCAAGTTCCCGGATTTTTCACGCAGCTACTCGGGCAGGATCCAGTCGTTAAAAGCAGAGCAGATTGAACGGTTGGGCGGGTTCATGGTGTGGGACTTGGCCAAGAAGCAGGCGGTATTTCTTCATCGTGAACAGGTCGGTATCCATTTTGCTGAGACTGGGATCGAGCCTGCCTTGACGGGAACGTACCGCGTCAAATTACTGAACGGGCGCGAAGCCGACGTCGCGCCGATTTATCAGATGTATCTTGTCCATCTGCAGGATTACGATCTCGATACCGTGCATCAGATCACGAGAGCCCCCAAAGACTTGATCGTGCGCTGGGCACGCGATTCCGGTACGATCAAACCAGCTGCCATGCACAATGGTGAAGGGGTCTGCCACTATTTCCATATGACAGAGATGGGACGGGCGGCTGCACTCGTCTTGACCTTGACCGGCAACATCGGAAAGTTCGGGACCGGCTGCCACACCTGGTCTGGCAATTACAAGGCGGGCATTTGGAATGCTGTGCCCTGGTCCGGCGCCGGTCTGGCTGTGCACACGGGTGAGGATCCGTTCAACCAGACCCTCGATCCGAACGCGCATGGGAAGGAAATCAAGACCAAGTCGTACTACTACGGCGAAGAGGTTGGCTATTGGAACCATGGGGATACGGCCCTGATCGTGAATACCCCGAAGTATGGCCGCAAGGTCTTCACCGGCAAGACTCATATGCCGAGCCCGAGTAAAGTACGCTGGGTCACCAACGTGAACATCCTGAACAACGCCAAGCATCACTACGACATGGTGCGTAATGTGGATCCGAACATCGAAATGATTATTACTCAAGACATCGAGATGACCTCGGACGTGAACCATGCCGATATCGCGTTTGCCTGCAACTCCTGGATGGAGTTCACCTATCCGGAAATGACGGCCACGGTGTCCAATCCCTGGGTGCAGATCTGGAAAGGCGGCATCCGGCCGCTATACGACACCCGCAACGATGCGGATACCTTCGCAGCGGTGGCAGGGAAGCTGACCGAAATGACGGGGGATGTCCGTATGCGGCAGGTCTTCCACTTTGTGTATCAGAACCGAGTGGATGTCTATACCCAACGCATACTCGATGCCAGCTCGACCTGTTATGGTTATAGCGCGGACATCATGTTGAAATCAGAAAAGGGCTGGATGGTCATGACGCGGACGTATCCGCGCCATCCGCTCTGGGAAGAGACCAACGAAAGCAAACCGCAGTGGACCAGGTCCGGGCGAATCGAGACCTATCGCATCGAGCCGGAGGCGATCGAGTACGGTGAAAACTTCGTCGTGCACCGTGAGGGGCCGGAGGCGACACCGTACCTGCCGAACGCCATCTTTACGAGCAACCCGTACGTCCGTCCGGACGACTACGGTATTCCGATCACGGCGCAACACCACGATGACAAGCACATCCGCAACATCAAGCTGTCGTGGCAGGAGATCAAACGTCACAGCAATCCGTTGTGGGAAAAGGGGTACCAGTTCTACTGTGTGACCCCGAAGACCCGCCACCGCGTCCATAGCCAGTGGTCGGTGAACGACTGGGTGCAGATTTATGAGTCGAACTTCGGCGATCCG
>JACPZN010000406.1 GCA_016195505.1 Nitrospirota bacterium
GGAATTGTGCTCCGCCAGTACCGGAGCAAAGGCCAAAAGAGCCCAATGGTCACAGTCCTGCGCCCTGACGGCGCCGTGACGGAATGTCCAGCTACGAGCGTGACTGAAGTGTTTGACCGGGTGTTCGATTGCGAGGAAGCTCCTGCGTATCCCTGGTGCACGGCAGAAACGTTCGACGAACTCAGCTATCAGTTGGCGGAACTCCCTACGCGGCTGCCTGTCCTGCCCATCCTCGTGCAGAAAGACTCAGAACCGCTCCCTGATGCGATCGTTCAATCCCTGGGCGATTTTTCCTGTCCGACCTGCCCCTCACGTCCAGCCTGTCAGAAGGACTTTGCGACCGCTTCGCGGCTCCGGCAGGAACAACAACGTCATACTAAATCCATTCAAGCCCTACGGGCCAGTTTGTGGCATCGGTTCCAAGAGCGCGTCGAAGTCCTGCAGAAACTCGGTTATCTGACGCCGGCCGCACAGCTCACTGTGGAAGGGGAATGGGCAAGGCTCATCCGCATTGATCATTCGCTGCTGATTACCGAATTGATCCGGGCCGCAGCCTTTACTGGCGCAGACCCGTCCATCCTCACTGGCATCATGGCCAGCATTGCCCATGACGACGATCGCCCCGGCGCATTTCCACGCATTAGTACTGGACTGAGTTCGCTCTTGGGGCAAGTGAGGAAACTTAGCGAGAACTTGTCTCCCTATGAAGACCCCCCTCTCCTCCGAGCGGATGTGGCAGCCTTGGCCGAGCGCTGGATTGCTGATCCTGCCATCACGTGGATCGGCCTCTGTCGCTTGACGACAATGGCAGAGGGCGACATCTATCGGTTGCTTGCCCGAACCTTGGAGTTCTTGTCCCAACTCCATACGTTGAAAGCCACACATCCGGGTTTGGCCGACTCCGCGGCACAGGCAATCGCCCTGATCCGCCGGGGCGTTCTGGAGGAACTGCCATGAGCGCGTCGCTCGTCTTTCGTGAAGCGCCGTTCGCAAGCAGGCCCTCCCCTGATCTGATGCGCTTCACGCTTCACGTTTCACGCTTCACGAGAAAGAAATGACAACCGACGAACTCGAACAACTCCTCGCACAGCAACCGGTAGCGATCCTGCATCGCTTGGCGCGCGGTCGCGTCCATCGGCACTTCCGGGCCGGCAAGCGCCGCTTGATCGAGTTGATCCTCCAACACTCGAGCCAAAATCGTGCAGGCCTCGAATCTGATTTGCAGGCGCTGATTGGAGAACGGCAATCACGAGAACAACAACCCGTATCGCCGGTCAGATCGGTGCGTTCCCCCGGAATCGCCCTTCGTAAGAAAGTGCCGCCTCGGGGAGGAGAACCGGAATCCTCCGAGCCAGCTGTATCCTTGGCGGCTTGGTTGGAAGGAATCGGCGTTCCTCCTCCACAACCGTTTGTGCCGGATCCTTGGCAGGAAGAAGCGTTGGCCGCGCTGAGCGAGACCGACGTCGTCGTGAGTGTCCCGACCGGAAGCGGAAAAACCTACGTGGCCGTGGAAGCGGCTCGCCGAGCGATGGAAGACAATCGCACCGTCATCTACACCTCGCCGTTAAAAGCCTTGTCCAACACCAAATATACCGAGTTCTCCCGAATCTTCGGCACGGACAAAGTGGGCATCCTCACCGGGGATCGTCAGGAAAATGGGCAAGCCCCCCTGCTTATCATGACAACGGAAATTCTGCGGAACCTTCTCTATGATGCGGCGAGCGGTGAAATTGATGTCCGGCTAGATACCCTGGGGCTCGTCATTCTGGACGAATCTCAGTACCTCGCCGACCCAGAGCGCGGCGTCGTGTGGGAAGAAACCATCATCTTTTGTCCATCACAGGCCAAACTTCTTTTGTTGTCGGCCTCCATCGGTAACCCGCAGGACATTGCCGATTGGCTTACATCCATCCGCCCTACTGCCTGTAGGCTGGTACGCCACAGCAGGCGGACCGTGTCGCTTAGAGCCGGCTATCTTCATTCGAACGGCAAACTCACACCACTCTTCAAGACGTTGGGCATTCCCTACGGCCATCCAAGTCAGCTTCACCCCGAAGCCAAGCGTCTCTTCTTTCAGTACGAAGAAGA
>JACPZN010000387.1 GCA_016195505.1 Nitrospirota bacterium
CAGGCCAGCACAATCGACCCCACAATTAATAAGGTGAGTGTATGGCCGATACCCCACCATAACCCAACGGCGCTGGACGCCCGAAGCGACGGCCGCTCAGCAAGCACCGTTGAGACCGCGGCAAGATGATCGGCATCAAGCGCATGTCGAAGTCCGAGCAGGAACCCGACGCCCAGCAATGTGAAGAATTCTGTCTCTGGCATGACTGCTCTAGAAAATTGCGCCTGCGCTGAATGGTCGTTTCTTCGCCAAGCAACGCGCGAAACCGAAGTCCAAGATTACTCGCTCGTCACGCAGATCGGCCGCCGGTGTCACCCGCCGCGCACGTGCATCTCGAGATGCGGATCTTCCCGAAGTCGATCAATGCCGATCAGTCCGCCATCTCGACGCCCGCCCCGCTCGAGCACCTTGCGTTCTTCCGCACCACGATCACGACGAACGGCCCAGCCGGACCGGATGATCTCCCTCATCCGTTCAGGACTTGCCCCCATGCGAAGAGGCTTGCGCAAATCCGTCCCGGATGTCGCATAGAGGCACAAATACCACATGCCATCGGCAGTGACGCGGCTGCGGTCGCATTGGGCACAAAACGGCGTGGTCGTCGAGGGAATAATCCCAAAGATCGTACCACCCGGCAAGAGAAATCGTTGCGCCGGGGCTGCCCCCCGTTCCGGGAGCGCGGGGATCGGACCATAGTGTTGGCTCAACCGATCCAAGATCATGGCGCGAGAAAGCACTTTCTCCATCGCCCATTCGTTGGCACCCCCCACATCCATGTATTCGATAAAGCGAACTTCGGCTTGATAGTGCTTGGCAAATTCGATCAGCGCTATCAGTTCATCGTCGTTGAATCCTCGAATCGCGACCGTATCGAGCTTGAGATTGCCAAACCCTACCTTTCCAACCGACTCAATTCCTTCGATCACTCTGGAGAACTCATCCCGCCCGGTGAGCTGGCGGAACCGCTCAGGCCTCAGCGTATCTAAGCTGACAGTCACCCGTTGAAGCCCGGCATCGTAGAGCTCCTGGACCTGATCAGCCAAGAGAACGCCGTTTGTGGTCAGCGCAATTTCGGTAATCCGTCGATCTTGCAGGAGCAGCCTGACCAGCCGGGGAAGATCCCGCCGCAACAACGGCTCGCCACCGGTCAGCCGAACTTTGTCCACTCCGAGGTCGGCGAAATACCCTGCGAGCGTCGCCATTTCCTCAAGACTGAGGACGTCCTCGCGCGGAAGCCACACATACTCCGCTTCCGGCATACAGTACCGGCAGCGAAGATTACAGCGGTCCGTCACGGACAGGCGCAGGCTCTTGAGCGGACGATCATAGGTATCCACCACCGCCGGATGCAGCGTGCTGTCAGGCGAATGTGACATCATTTCCACTCGTCACGATCCTACGGGTGTTCCTCGACCCAAACCTCTCCTTCAGGCGTATGTTCGAGCTTCCAGATCGGAGTGATATGCTTCAATTCGTCGATCGCCCATTTGCAGGCGCGAAACGCCTCGGCGCGATGCTCGGCGCCCGCAATGATCAGCACAATGTTTTCACCGATCGCAATTTCTCCATGCCGATGGATGATCAGAAGCTCAAGAATGTCGAAATCCCTCAACGCCTGTTCACGAATTTCGTGCAGCTTCTTTTGCGCCATCCCTTCGTAATACTCGAAGGTGATGCCGTCGACATCGCGGCCCCTGGAACGGTCACGGGCAATACCCAGAAACGTCGCAATCCCGCCGATTCGTTTGGAGCGGCTGCGTACCCGATCAAGTTCCTGATCGATGGAAAAATTCTCGCGCTGTACACGGACAAACTGAGGGTCATCAAGCTGGCCTTTCACAGATGATCCTCCGGCAAACGGCGGTAACAATGCGACCTCGTCTCCGTCTCGAATTTCAGTCTCCTCGTGGGCAATCTCCTGATTGACCGAAACCAGGACTTTTTTCTTGTGGATCAACTCCCCGATTTGCGGATACCCGTTATCAAGAAGCTCAACCAAATCTTTCACTCGTCGACCATTTGCCAATGCAAGCGAAAGAGAACTTTGATCTCCTGCCAGCGACTTCGTCATGCCAAACAGCCGTATTGTAACCATTGCCCTCAGCCTAGGCCTTAGCCTTCTCTCCGATAGTTCCCAGACTTCCCGCCCGATTTTGATAGTAGACAAACGTCGCTGAAGCTCATCCCCCGATCCACCGCCTTACACATGTCGTAGATGGTCAAGGCTGCGACTGACGCAGCCGTCATAGCTTCCATTTCGACCCCCGTTGGCCCGGTCGTCTGGGCCGTCGCCGTGATAGTGATGGAACAACGACCTTCGCGATCCGGCTGAGGCTCTTCTTTGAATGAGATATCGACGCTGGTGAGGAGAATCGGATGGCACATGGGAATAAGGTCTGGGGTTTTCTTCGCCCCCATCACAGCGGCCACCTGGGCAACGGACAAAACATCGCCCTTGGCAATCTTGCCCCGCTGAATTTTTTCAAGGGTTTCAGGTTGTAGGAAGACTCTGGCTTGGGCGGTCGCAACCCGCTCGGTCGAGTTCTTCGCGGTGACATCGACCATCCTGGCCCGCCCCGACTCGTTGAAATGTGTGAATTCCGCCATTTTCGTAGCTGAATCAGTGCGTTGCAACCAGACCGAGCAATGGATTATAGGTGCCCGCAGAAACGAAGGTCAAGCAGGGAAGTGGCAGCCTGGGGATCTTCCTGCTTGCCGAACGCGCACACCAAATCTAATCGTCATTTGAGCGGCAAGGACAGTGCCCGTTCAACGCGCACAGTCAAGGACCAACCAGGCCGCCTCCTGAGAGGAAATGAGTTGAAGGGTCGACAACCCTTGGACTATTTTTATCGAGGAGGTGTAAGTTGAGATACCCTGTGCAACCGAGAGAGCGTCCCGGGCAGTACATTGACAACTGCCCTGCTCAGCGGTAGGTTTTGCCTCCCCGAGGGAGAAGGAGTCCACGGGAGAGGGGAGGTCCTATGGGATTTCTGAGCAAACTCATCGATATGCCGTCGTTTGATGGTGCCACAAACGCACTCTTAGTCGAGCTGACCCTGCCGACGCTCACGGAATCACAGCGCGCACAACTGAAGGTCCAGGTGATTGAAGTGTTTCGAACGAGTAGCGCTCCTCAGACGCCTACAGAAGTTTCGCTTGATGATCTGAATCAAGCGCCGCGAGTAGCCCAGTTGAATGTTCTCGCACTCGCGATGAAAGAGCTTGGGTATCAGCCGCCTCTCAAGAAAGAGGCCCTGCACAAAGTGCGAAATCCCTTCGATCCAAATCTTGCGGATGAGAGCGCCTTGCGGGCAGTTGCCCGGCGTCTGAAGTGGAAGCATGGCGTCGAGATCTGGATTGGCTCCGAGTCGATTAGCTTCGATTCGTGGTAGGAATACAATCCCTTGACAGGCCCATAACGCACGGTTATTCTGCGAGAATAGTTTTATACGCTTGGTATGAGTCAGCATAAGGAGCCTCCCATGCGAATCTCTGTTTTGCGGCTGCTGTTTTCGGCGATGCCGCTAACCCTGATACTCTCCCTTCTTGCAACATCCAGTCAGGCCGCCGAACCGTTCAAGATGGGTGTTGTCGACCCCCAGTCCGTCTTGGAAAAATCAAAGGCCGGCAAGAAGGCGCTCGAAGGGCTGAAAGAGTACGTGTCTACCAGGCAGAAGCTTCTCGCCAGAGATGAAGAAGATCTTCGCAATTATGAGAAGCAGTTGAAGGAGCAGGCGCCCAAGTTGAGCGAGACGGAAAAGAAAGACAAAGAAACCCAATTCCGAGCCAGGATCCAGGATTACCAGAAACGCGCTCAGGAGTTTAACCAGGAACTGCAACGAAAGCAAAAAGAGCTGGTCGACGAATATATGAAGAAGATCTCTGTGGCGACACAAACCATGGCCGAAAAGGGTGGATTTTCGCTAATCGTCGACAAAGGAAGCGAACAAACCGTCAAAATCGTGATCTACAACAAAGACACGATCGATCTGACGGAGCAGGTCATCAAGGAGTTCGACCGAACGAATAAATAAGACGAGTTGGTCATCAGGCCGGCGATTCCATGGGATAGCCGGCTTCTCGCCAAGCCCGTATCCCTCCATCCATCGAGCTCACATTGACATACCCCATCTGCTGCAACGCATCGGCGGCGAGCGCAGATCGAAACCCGCCGCCACAGTAGAGCACGACTTTCTCTTGCTTGTCTGGAATCACTGTTTCAATGTCACGCTCGATGACCCCTTTGCCCAGATGTCGGGCTCCCCGTGCATGATCTTTTGCAAACTCGTGATCTTCGCGGACATCGAGAAAGTGGAACTGCTCTCCACGATCCAGACCGGCTTTCACATCCGCCACCGTGCACTCCTTCACGCGACGCTTCGCTTGCTCGACCAGCCGCAAAAACCCTGGGCTGTGTTTCATAGGCTCTCCAGATCAAAACAGTGACGCTTGTTCGACCCCTGGCCGACGAAAGGTATCGGGAATCCTTGTATCATCCTCGGTGAATCCCGCCCGTCGCCTGGCTACGCTGAACAACTGTTCAATCATGTCCCAATAGACTCCCTCGCCGGCATGCCGCCGGAAGAACTTTCCTTCCGTCAGCGCACCGCCTCTCACCTCGCGAAGCCGACCGATAATTTTCGCGATACGCTCGGGA
>JACPZN010000388.1 GCA_016195505.1 Nitrospirota bacterium
AGACCTGATGGGCGGGAACTTTAAATTCGTCAATCCGAACGCGGACAAGACCTGTGGCTGCGGGGAATCCTTCTCGGCCTAAAGGCGCCAGCAAAGCATTGCAACCATTCACGGGCATGGCAGGATTGCCATGCCCGTCTTGTCAGAAGAGGGAACGGGGTTGGACAATCAGCACACCCACAGATCAGGCCCTCGTGAACTGCAGATGGCTCGCAGCATGTGCTGGCATTGCCAATCTGAAGTGTCTGGTGAATACTTCTGTGATCGATGCGTCAAGGTCCAGCCGGTGTCAAAGGAACTCGACTACTTCACCTGCCTGGGTCTCCCCCGCCGTCTCACGATCGACCAGCACCAGTTGGAAACCAAATTCTACGAACTGAGCCGGGTATTCCATCCTGATTTCTATCAAAACAAAAGCGCGGCCGAACAGACCATCAGCCTCGGCAATTCCGCCATGTTGAATACCGCCTACCGAACGCTCCGTGACCCGATCGAACGGGCTGAGTATCTTCTCGATCTGGAAGCCGGGTCGGTGAAAGAGATTCGGAATTCTCCTCCCGCCGACCTTTTTGAAGAAATTCTTGAATTACAAGATACCTTGAACGAGTACCGAACTGCTGACCGCTCGTCAGAAGCCGAGGCGACGCTCCGAGCGAAAATCCAATCGGAACGAAGCACACTCGTACAACGGCAACGGGACATGGATGCCACCCTGCAGCAGCTCTTTATTCAATGGGACAAGCTTCAAGATCGCGGGGAGGCGAGCGACCAGGCGAGAGTCGAGCGCGACCGTCTTCTGAAGCAGATGCGCGAAAATCTCTCCAATCGTACCTATGTCAAAAACATCGTGAAGGACCTCGCCTCAACTGTCGGGTAATCATCGCCATGGCACGCATTGTCGGCATTGATCTCGGCACTACAAATTCGCTCGTGGCCTATATGGCCGACGGACGTCCGCGTGTCATCCCAGGTCGGAATGAGCGTACGATGGTTCCCTCGGTCGTGGCCATGACCGACAATGGCCTGATCGTCGGCGACCCAGCAAAAGAATACCTGACGCGCAGCCCAGAACGGACCGTCTATTCTGTAAAGCGATTCATGGGAAAGGGCCTCGAGGACGTACAGAGTGAGCTCGCCTACTTTCCCTACCATTTGACGGAACAGGGCGGGGTCATTCGGATCAAGCTCGGCGAGAAAACCTATTCGCCCCCGCAGATCTCGGCCATGATCTTAAAGGAACTGAAACAACGGGCCGAAGCGCATCTTGGGGAGAGTATTACCAAGGCCGTCATTACCGTCCCCGCTTATTTCAACGATAGCCAGCGGCAAGCAACGAAGGATGCAGGCATGATCGCGGGTCTTGATGTCTTACGAATCATCAATGAGCCGACCGCTGCTTCGCTGGCCTATGGACTCCAGCAGAAGACCCAGGGCACGATTGCCGTCTATGACCTTGGCGGGGGAACCTTCGATATTTCCATCCTGAAACTCAAGGACGGCATCTTTGAAGTCCTGGCGACCAACGGAGACACGCATCTCGGAGGCGATGACTTTGATCGCCAGGTCGCAGATCTCTTTGTCAGGGAGATTCTTGATCAATATGGCCTCGATCTGAACGCGCATCCCGACCATATGCAGGCGGTCAGACTGGAAGCCGAACGGACAAAGATCACACTCTCCGATAAGCTGAAGACCACGGCCACCCTCGACCTGCCGGAGGGCAAAGGCCGGTATTCGAGAGATCTCACGCGTGATCAACTCGAATCCCTCACCATGAAACTGGTGGAGCGCACACTCGGGCCCTGCCGTCTCGCTCTGAAAGATGCCGGCCTCACTCAGACCAACATCGATGAGGTCGTTCTCGTCGGAGGCTTGACTCGCATGCCGTTGGTCCGCCGACAGGTCCAGGCCCTCTTCGGGAAACAACCGCATTGGGAGTTAAACCCGGACGAAGTCGTGGCACTCGGCGCAGCCGTCCAGGCCGACATTCTCAGTGGTGGAACGACCGATCTATTACTGCTCGACGTGACGCCCCTCTCCCTTGGCATTGAAACCATGGGTGGGGTGATGAGCAGCTTGAT
>JACPZN010000393.1 GCA_016195505.1 Nitrospirota bacterium
AGATCATGAAGGTGGTCAGTCGCGAGCAGCCAGATCTAATCGTGACCGGGGCCAAGGGGCGCGGTGCGGTGGCACGGTTCCTCCAAGGCAGCGTGTCGATCAAGATTGTCCAACGGAGCGACTGCTCAGTCTTAGTCGTAAGATGAGGGAAGACAGGGCATAGTTCGAATCCTATGCCATGGGCTCGCGGTTCAGATTGACCATGCACCTATGTGTGGATCCACATGACCCTGGCAATAGGTCTTGGCGGGGGTTTCTCACTACCCATAAGGTCACGTCGAACTCAGGAAGCAGATCTCGTCTTCCGATTGTGAGGCGGCTCTGAGAGACAGAGCCGCCTCATGAAAGGGGAGTCTAACCGATCCACTGTGAGGAGGACTATACGCTCTTCTTGTACACGACCAAGCCAGCGATCAGAAGCGCACCCATCACGAGTACGAACATCACGAACGTATCCATGGCTGCTCCTTTCATTTGAATGATGACGCATTGTTCTCTGACTTGAGCAACTATCGTGCTTAGTTTGCAGCGAGCTGAGCATTTTTAACTCTGCATAATGAATGGCTTCCGCAGCGCTTGTGCTGATCGGAATTCGAAAGGTGGGGAGAATGTCCTCACGGCTGTCTATTTGTTTTGACAAAAGAAGAGGTAGAAGCAGAAGAGGGCTCTACGCGGAGATGTTTCCGTTCGAGAGAGCGGGTAAGCTGCTAGGCCAGTCGGTCGCGCATGTGGGGGGTGGAAAATTCCTGTTCAGGGCCGATTGGCACAATGCGGGTGGGATTGATGTCATCGTGGGTGATGTAATAGTGCCGCTTGATGTGATCGAAGTTCACCGTGTCTGCAATACCGTTGGTTTGATAGAGGTCTTTGAGGTAGCCGAAAAGGTTGGGGTAGTCGATGATCCGCCGAATGTTGCACTTGAAATGTCCATGGTACACCGCGTCGAATCGAACCAGTGTCACGAACAGGCGCCAATCGGTTTCGACGAACTCTGCCCCGAATAAATAGCGGTGGCTCGCAAGGCGCGCGTCGAGTTGATCCAGTGTGTCAAACAGTCGCCGTACCGCGCGTTCGTACGCGTGCTGTGACGTCGCGAATCCCGCCCGGTAAACCCCGTCGTTCACGTTCTCGTAGATGAATGTGTTGAGCTCGTCAATCTCCTTGCGCAATCCTTCCGGATACAAGTCGATCGGGCTCTCGGTGAATCGATTGAACTCGCCATTAAACATGCGCATCAGATCATCGTCGGAATTGCTGACGATACGTTTCGTGACAGTATCCCACAGCACCGGGACCGTGATGCGTCCGATGTAGTTCGGGTCGGTGACTTTGTAGGCCTCACGGAGAAAGTGAAATCCATTGATGGGATCGAGTGAATGACCAGACCCTTCGCGAAACGCCCAACCCCGTTCGTCACGAATCGGGTCCACAACGGTCATGCCGATGACGCTTTCGAGCTTCTTGAGCTTGCGCACGATGATCGTGCGGTGGGCCCACGGACAGGCCCAGGACACATACAGGTGGTAGCGACCCTTTGCCGCCGGATATCCGGTATTCCCGTCGGCCGTGACCCAACTGCGAAATGCGTCCTGCTGTCGTTTGAATTCACCGGCCTCTGACTGCTCATTTGGAAACTGCGCCTGAACCCCCATAAAGTCAAACGCCCTTTTGCTTGGTATAGTATCTCACACCGACAGGCAAATGGCCTGAGGAGTTTTTTAGGCACCACTGTCGCATTTCACCACGGTGCGATATCGATACCGTAGCAAAAGGCCACGGATATCCATCCTGCAGTGAGAGAAACCACGAATTTTGTTGGGCATGCCCCATGCTGAGAATATGGGGAGGGAGGTGCGTGTGCCTAATGTCAGAGGTTGTAATCTGGGAGTGGGGATAGTGGATGATGCCCGGCTGAGTCGAAGAGCGAGTGGGCCTCTCGAGCATTGGCTCATACGAAGCTTTGTGGCCTGCGCAATTGCGGTGGGTATCATCGGCTGTGAGAATAAACCGGAGCAACCTTCCGCTGCCAAGCCAGTTTCAACCCCCTCGCAGTCCGGGCTCTTACGGCTGACCCCGGAGGAGTCATCTCGGATAGCCCTCGAAGTTGTGCCGGTCGCGCGCGGGACGCATCGCGTGTCGCGCGAGTTTCCCGCGACGATTCAGGCCAACCAGAACGAACTGGCCGAAGTTACGACGCTGATCCGTGGGCGGGTGGTGAAGGTGCATGTGGATGTCGGCGCGGACGTCAAGAAGAATGCCCTGCTCGCGATGCTCCACAGCACCGACCTTGGCGTCGCGGAGGGAGCCTACCTGAAAGCCGGTGCCAGGCTCCACGAAGCGGAACTAGCCTACGAGCGCGCACGCGACCTTCATCAGCATAAAGCGGTAAGCCAGGCTGAATTGCAGCGGCGCGAGGCCGAGATGAAGACGGCACGGGCGGAATTCCATGAAGCGCAGAACCGGCTCGAACTCCTCGGTGTGCCGCGGCAGGAACTCGAACGGTTAGACCGCGAACACACGATCAAACCCGACGTGCCCTTGCGCGCACCGTTCGACGGGCGAGTCATCATGCGCAATATCACCCGCGGTGAAGTGGTCGAAACGCAGCAGAAGCTCTTTACGGTCGCGGACCTGTCCGATGTTTGGGTGATGGCCAATGTGCCGGAGAAGGACGTGCAATATATCCGAAAGGACCAGAAGGTCGATGTGATTGTGTCCGCCTATCCCCATGCCATCATTCCGGGAACGATCACCTACATCGGAGATGTGCTTGATCCGGCCACCCGAACGATGCGTCTGCGCGTGACGGTGCCCAACCACGATCGGTTGCTGAAGCCGGAAATGTTCGCCACCGTCCGGATCTATGCGGCGCCAACCCCGGATGCGCTGACTGTGCCGCTCGCGGCGGTCCAAAACGGGCCGACCGGCAAGATGGTGTTTGTACAGCGGGGGACGAACGAGTTCGAAGCGCGGCCGGTCAAGCTTGGAAACGAGCAAGGAGAGGTGGTGACGGTGCTGGAGGGGGTAAGCGCGGGTGAGCAGGTGGTAACGAAAGGTTCCTTCGTCCTCAAGTCTGAGATGGAACGGCACAAGATCGAGCCCGCGCCATGATCGCCTCTCTTCTGGAATTCTCGCTGCGGCAACGAATCCTGGTCCTTGGCCTGGCCTGTCTGCTGTCCGTCGCCGGCTTGTTCGCCTTTCAATCTATCCCAATCGACGCCTACCCCGACGTGACGAACATCCAGGTGCAGGTGCTGACCGACGCACCTGGTCTCTCGCCGGTCGAAGTCGAGCGATTTATCACCTACCCACTCGAACTCCAAATGACGGGTTTACCCGGTCTAGCGGAGATCCGATCACTTTCAAAGTTCGCCCTCTCCCAGATCACCGTCGTATTCCAGGACGACGTCGATATCTACTTCGCCCGCCAGTTGGTGCTCGAACGGATGATGGCGGCGAAGGAGCGCTTACCAGAGGGGCTTGATCCTCTGATAGCCCCTGTGAGTACCGGCTTGGGCGAAGTCTATCAATATTATGTGGAAGGGCCCAATGCCACGGCGACCGATCCGCGAGTGATCGAAACGACGCTGACGGACCAGCGGACGCTCCAGGACTGGGTCCTGCGCCCGCTGCTCAAGAGCGTGCCGGGCGTGATCGATGTGAACGGGATGGGTGGGTTCGTCAAGCAGTATCAAGTTCTGGTCGATCCGGCCAAGCTCCGCAAGTTCGACCTGACGCTCCACCATATCTACGACGCGGTGGCGAAGAACAACGCCAATGCCGGCGGCAATGTACTGGAGCGCCATGCAGAACGCGCGATTGTGCGGGGACTCGGCTTGATCAAGACCCTGAACGATATCGAGTCCATCATCGTGAAAGAGTCCGGCGGCACGCCGGTCTTCGTTCGTGATGTCGCGGAAGTCCGCATCGGCCATGCCGTTCGCCATGGCGCGGTTGTGCTCAACGGGGACCGGGAGGTTGTGGCGGGCACGGTACTCATGATCCGCGGAGGCAATGCGCGCCAGGTGGTCGAAGCCGTTAAGAACAAAGTGGAAGATCTGCAGCGGAATCGTGTCCTTCCCGCGGGCACAAAGATCATGCCCTTCTACGATCGCATTGAGCTGGTCACGGCTGCCATTGATACGGTGCGGGATGCCTTGATCGAAGGGATCGTGCTGGTGGTCTTTGTCTTCTTTTTCTTC
>JACPZN010000394.1 GCA_016195505.1 Nitrospirota bacterium
CTTCGACCACTGGCAACCCGAAGCCTGCGCTCTGGATATAGCCGAGGCCATCCGAACCGGTGTAGTCGCGGGTGAACTCGAAGTTGTAGTTATTGCGGTAAGGCCGGTTCGTTTCGTGTTCATAGGCGCGGGGTCTGCCTCGGTTGACCAGGTTTCCATTGATGATGAGGTAGGGGGCATCGGCGTCTTTGCGATTCAATCGAACCAACGGGGTTTCCTGCTTCCCGCGGAGGTAGGTCAGCTGGATGCGATCTTCGTAGGGTGTGAAGAGATGCAGCTCGTTTCCGATGTCGGGAGGCGTCTTGATATGGAGGATGAGATCCCACATGTAGTACGGCAGCAGCCGCCACGCATAGCCCCATATGAGTTTCGGGCCTTCCCAGAATCCGCCTTCTTTGATGAATCCGGCATGGTGGCGCAGGTGCGTGACAAAATCATTGTGCGGGTCGAGGAGCTTGCCCTGATCCATGGTTTGGACCAGGTTCCCGTAGGCGTCCTCCTGGTCTTTCCCCAGATGGGCCAGCATCCATCCAGCGATATAAGACCCTCCGGAAACTGTGCTGAGGTAGTCGATCTTCGGCAGGCGCTGCATATCGTGCAGTGCTTGGAGCACACCTAAATGAAAGGTGGCCGACCGGATGCCGCCGCCTGAAAAGGCCAGGCCGGTGAGATTGGCAGGAACGATCGTGGCAGCGGGAAGGCGATCTGATACTCCGCTGGCTTGCCCGTTTGCCACGGCCTCCCGCCGTTCCTGGATATAGGCGTACTCCTCTTGGTAATCACGGACCAGTGCGGAGGGTTGATAGGTAAAGGCTCGTTGACGGACGTCATAGGTTTTTGTCGGAACTGTCTGACAGGCGGAGAAACCAACAAGCAAGAGCAAGCAAAGACCTGGTAGGCGATAGAGTCGGTGAACTGGCCAGGCGCTCATCACGGGCGGCACTGTAGCGGATTTCCCTTTGTGAAGGAAAGGGACCGTGTCCCCGGCCTTGAGACTGGGAACCAATGGATCAAATGATGGGGTGCTTAGTGCTTGGGGGCTGCAGGCTTCGAGCCGAGCCGGGTCGTGTGCTGAAAGATGCACTTCGGGCAGGTGTAGTGGATGAACTGTTTGCCACCGACGAGGCGCTTCTTCATGGGCACTTGGCACCAGGTGCAAAGGCGATCGGGGAGTTCGGTCAGGGGTACATCAGCCGTCGCCATGGTCGCATTGTCTCCGAGGGTCGCGAACCTTGTCAACCGAGCGGCGCAGCGGCCGCGGTTGAAAACTTTTCTTGCGACCCGCGGTGCGTTCCCGAAAAATCGTGGTATAGTGCAGACAATGATCGCCTGGTTCACGTCCTCAACCCTCTCACAGAAAGGTAGCTTCCCCTATGAGTATCTCGGCTAGTTCCGAGTCCACGATCTTACCAACCAACGCCCCTGCGGCCGCTTCGCTTCCTGTCCAAGACATGGTGGGAAGTGGCAAGGCATGGGGACTCTGCACTGCAGTAGACCTTAAAGATTGCAACCCCGATTTCATCCGCGATGCCGACCATATCAAGCGTTACGTCCTAGAGCTCTGCGAGCTCATCGGAATGAAGCGCTTCGGCAAGTGCCAGGTCGTCAATTTCGGTGAAGGTCGCGTGGCCGGCTACTCCATGGTGCAGCTGATCTCGACCTCGCTGATCAGCGGCCATTTTGCCAACGACACCAACAGCGCGTACCTCGACATTTTCAGCTGTAAGGGATATGATCCCGCCGCCGTCGAAGCCTTTTCGAAGGAATTCTTCGGCGCCCGTCGGAGCCTGGCGACCGCCACACTGCGGTACTAAGGTCGTCGCTCGTATCTGAACTGTGCACTGGGGACCGCAGGCATGCGGTCCCCATCTTCTCTCGATCCTATCCCAGATGAAACCAACCACGGTCAAAGAATTGTTCGACTCCCTTCCAGCGAAGCTCGACAAGGATGCAGCCGAAGATCTTGATGTGGTCTATCAGTTCGACTTGGGGGGGGCGCAAAGCGGCCAATATCAGCTGCTCGTAAAGAATGGGACCTGTGTGGTGAAAGAGGGAAGTCATGCCGACCCGCACGTGACGATCTCAATGACCGGCGAAGACTGTATCAAGGTGCTCAATGGACAGCTCAACGGTGCGGTGATGGCGATGTCCGGGCGTTTGCAGATCAGCGGAGATCTCGGGCTGGCGATGCAGCTCAAGTCTCTCTTCCCAGGCGTTGGGTAGCGGACGGCCGCGTTACTCGAGTGTGGGCAACGGACTGAGTTGTGACGGAGCCTGTTCCCGCCGTTCGGCCTCAAGGTTTCTCGGAAACCGTTTTTCCAAAATCATGTACATCGTCGGGACAAGGAACAGAGTCAGCAGCGTCGAGACGCTGAGCCCGCCGACGACCGCGCGGGCCAGCGGCGCGTTGGTTTCTCCGCCCGTTCCGAAGCCGATGGCCATTGGAAGCAAGCCGAAAACGGTCGCCAGGGATGTCATGAGGATCGGCCTGAGGCGAGTACGTGAGGCGGTGACCACGGCTTCGAACAGCGGCCGGCCTTTTCGGCGCAAGACATTCGTGTAATCGACCAGCAAGACACCGTTGGAAACGACGATACCGAGCATCATAATGATACCCATCATCGATGTGGTGGATAGCGTCGTATCGGTGAGGAAAAGGATCAGGATGACGCCGGGAAACCCCATCGGCACTGAGAACATGATGATAAACGGATCAATCAGCGACTTAAACTGGGCGGCCATCACCATGTACACAAGGACGAGTGCAAGAATGGTCGCGAACTGGAGCCCTTGAAACGTTTCGCGCTGCTGTTGAATCTGGCCGGCCAGTTTGAGGCTGAAGCCCGTCGGCAGCTGGAGTGTGGCAAACGCCGATTCAAGATCCTCAGCAATGGCGCCCAGGTCGCGATCGGTCGGATTCGCCGTAATGTGGATCACACGCTGGAAGTACTTCCGATCGATCTTCACCGGTCCGGCATTCAATTTGAGCGAGGCCACGTTCTTGAGCAAGACAGGTTCTCCGGCCTTGGTGGTCAATAAAATATTTTCCAGATCGGTGAGATCCTTCCGGTGTTCCTCGGCCAGCCAGGCGCTGATGTAGTACTCGTTGCCGTTTTGCGGATCGGTATAGATGATGGGATCGGTCTGGCCGTTTCCGTTCAGTGAAAAAAGAACGGCGTTGGCGACCTCGGTTTCGCTGATGCCTAACAGGGCGGCCTTCTCCCGATCCACGACGACGTTGATCTCCGGGTAATTCTCCTCGCGGCTGACTTCGATGTCCGCCAAGCCCGGAGTCTTGTGCATCACCTCTTCGATCTGCCGGATGACCGTGCGGGCCTTCTCGAAATCATACCCATAAATTTCGACATCGACGGCTTTCTGCGAGCCGAAGCTCGTCACCCGTTTCACCAACCCACCCGGATCGAAGAACATGGCAACGCCTGGGAACAGCTTGAGGATCTTGGGACGCACGTCGTTCATGATCTGGACCTGGTTCCTGGTCCGCTTGTCCGGCGAGACCAGATAGACTGAGATGACGGAGGTATGGGGGCCGGTGTTGGGGTTGAAGAGGGATGACCGGCCCTGTGACAGCACGCCCGTACTGGAGACCATCGTCTCCAATTCATCGGCAGGAATGTTCTCGCGGAGGATACGCTCGACCGCTGCGACCTGCTGCTCGGTGTTCTCCACGCGCTGGCCGACGGGAGCACGCAAGACAATACGGAACTGGCTTTCATCTGAAACCGGCAGGAACTCGGTACCAATCATGGGGAGCAGCATGAGCGATCCGACGAACATCAGCAGCACGACCGTGATGAAGACTCGGCGGTGTCCTAATACCCACCGCAGCGAGTCCTCATAACTTCGGTCCAAATATTCATAGCGCGCCCGGCTCCAATCCATCAACCGAACAAACCAGCCCGGCATGGTGCGATGAGCCTCTTGCTCAGGCTTCAGAAATTTGTAACAGAGGGCCGGTGTGACGGTGCGTGAGATGAAGAACGACGTGAAGAGGGCGATTGCGATCGTGACGGTCAAGGGAATCAATAAGAGGCGCGCGATCCCGACGACGAAGAACATCGGGAGAAAGACGACGACGGTCGTGACGGTCGACGCAAAAATCGGCATGGCCACCTCGCGGGCGGCCTCCAGAATGGC
>JACPZN010000422.1 GCA_016195505.1 Nitrospirota bacterium
ACGGTTGATCGATTAATGGCGTAACGTTATGCGATGATGGTCCACGCCCGCTTGACAGGAGAACCGAGCCTACAGTACAGACAACGGCGTGGTCCTACACTGAACGAGGAGAACTATGAAATTTCTTGAGAGTCCGATGCAGACGATGGCCGTAGGATTTGGGCTCGCCGTGGTATTGATCATGGGGTATCTTGCTATGGTCGGCGTGCCGGTCGGTGATGCAGACTGGGTGGGCTTGATCTTTCGCTGGGTCCATTTCTTGGCAGGAATCACCTGGATCGGGTTGTTATATTTCTTCAATCTGATCAATGCGGCGTTCTTGAAGAGTTTGGATGGCCCCACGAAGAATATCGTCATTCCCAAGTTGATGCCCGCTGCGCTCAACTGGTTCCGTCACGGTGCGACGGTCACGGTGCTTGCCGGGATTCTGTTGTACCTCTACATGTATTCGAGAGGTGGAACCGGCGCGATCGCATTGGGAATCGGTGGTCTATTGGGCATCATCATGATGGCCAACGTCCATGCGATTATTTGGCCGAACCAAAAGAAGATTATTGCGGCGGTGACGGCGGCAGCCCAGGGGACTCCTGCGCCGGCGGAAATGGCCCAGTGGGGCCGGACTGCGCTGCTCGCTTCGCGGGTCAACTTCATGTTATCGATTCCCATGCTGTTATTCATGGGAGCCGGCAGCCACTTTAGGTAGTAATGTTACACAACTGCCGACGGGGAAAATCCGTCGGCAAGTCCATGCACCTTCCCTGCTCACGATCTTCAGCGCTTCTGCAATCTGTTCAGATGGCCTATATACCCGGTTCGGCATAGGGCAGTGGCCCTAAGTCGTTGAGATTCAGGCCTATTATCGTGGCATTACCTTGACGTGCAAGGGCCAGGCACCTTATAGTATCGCTCCACTCATTGGGCCAAACGGGTAAGGAATGGTGCATGACGACTGCGGCTGAACCACGGGTGCTTCAAATTCTTGAAGGTGCTCCTTGGGATATCCAGGCCTACCGGAAGGTCGGGGGCTACGAGGCCTGGGAGAAGTGCGTGAAAGAATTGAGTGCCAACGATATCGTCAACGAACTGAAGAAGGCTGGGCTCCGTGGGCGTGGAGGTGCTGGATTTCCCACAGGTATCAAGTGGGAAAAGGTCCTCAATCATCGGGTGAAGGATCACTACTTCGTCTGCAATGCCGGGGAACATGAACCGGGAACGTTTAAGGACCGTTATTTGCTCAAGCAGGCGCCGCACCAACTGATCGAAGGTTGTCTCATTGCGGCCTACACCGTCCAAGCCAAGGCTGCGTTTATCTATGTGAATCATGAATACCACGAAGAACGGGAGAATCTAAAAAAAGCATTGGCGCAGGCTAAGGCTCAAGGGTTCTTGGGTAACAATATCCTGGGGAGTGGCGTGAATCTCGATCTGCAAATCTTTGAAGGTCATGGGAGTTATGTGGCCGGTGAAGAGACCGCGATGCTCGAATCCATGCAAGGGCGTCCGGCGATGCCGAGACAGAAGCCGCCCTTCTACCCGACGGACTTCGGCCTCTACGGGAAGCCCACGTTGGTCAACAATGTCGAAACCTTATGCAACATTCCTCGGATCCTCCTGAAAGGTGTCGCCTGGTTTACGCAGGTCGGTACAGAGAAGTGTCCGGGCACGATGATGTTCTCTCTGAGCGGCGCTGTGAACAGCCCCGGTGTGTATGAGATGCCGATGGGTACGACGATCAGAGAACTCGTGGCCACGTGTGGTGGAGGGGTACCGGGAGGACGTAGGATCAAGGCGGTATTTCCCGGTGGGCCGGCATTTTCGATGGTGACAGCCGATCAACTCGATCTGACGATGGATTTCGATTCGTTGAAGAAAGCCGGCACCGGGCTTGGGTCGGCCGGTGTGATCGTAGTCGATGATGCGACGTGCATGGTGGCACTCACGCTCAAGTTCTCAAATTTCTTCAAGGTCGAGAGTTGCGGGCAATGCCCGCCCTGTCGAATGGGGACCATCAATCTTGCCGCACTCATGACCAAGATTGAGCAGGGAGAGGGGACGGAGAAAGACATGGATAGCCTCCTACAACTCTGTG
>JACPZN010000409.1 GCA_016195505.1 Nitrospirota bacterium
AGGCGCGTACCGTGGGCTCTATCATGTCTTGTTAGGCGCGCTTTCGCCGCTCGACGGCGTGGGCCCCGGGGATATCCGCGCTGAAGAACTAGTCGAGCGCGTGAAGCTTGGTGCTGTAGAGGAAGTCATTCTCGCCACGAATCCCACCATTGAGGGCGAAGCTACAGCGATCTATCTCACCAGATTGCTCAAACCCTTTGGAGTGCGAGTGTCTCGAATTGCCTACGGGATTCCCGTTGGAATGGACATCGAGTATGCCGATGAAGTGACGCTGCTCAAATCCATCGAAGGGCGGCGAGATCTCTAAACCCTGGAGGGTGTCCACCCGTTGACCCTTTCTCGATCAGGCTGGTATAGTCCCGGCCTGTTTTCCAATGAATGGCCCGGGATGATCATGAAGATACGTACTGCCACAAAACGCGCTCCCTCAACCAGACTCTCAGTCACGGTCGTCGCTGTGCGTCCAGCTAGCAGGAAGAAGTCTGGTACAAAGAAAGCCAAATATCCCGATATCCGCCGTGACCTCGAACGCCAGCGCGCGGCAATCCTTGATGAAGTTGGAGAAGTCCTGACGAACCGGCCTGACCTCGAGGCGTTTCCAGACGTCAGCGATCAGGCCTCAGCCGAAGTTGACCAGAATTTCTCGATGCGGATCCGTGAGCGCGAGCGGAAGTTGCTCAAGAAGATCGATGAGGCGCTGGATCGGATGAACACGGCGACTTACGGGATCTGCGAGCGCTGCGGGGGAGATATTCCCTACAAGCGACTCAAGGCCCGCCCCGTCACGACGCTCTGTATAGAGTGCAAAACTCTTCAAGAACAGGAAGAACGAGCCCGCCGCTAGTCGCCCTTTTGCTTGGTCCCTCGTCGATTCAAGAACGTACTGCTACTCCACAGGTCAGATGCATTGCCATGCGCCACACATTGTTGTCGGGACTTGCTGTGATTTGGTTTTTGGCTTAAATGGAGCCCAGGTATTATTGGTTTTTTAGCGCGATGGAAGGTATCCACCAAAATGTGGAGGGGGATAAGAACTACTGTTTCAGGACTTTCATGCGTTCCTTGACGCGGGCGGCACGGGCTTCCTCTTCCGGGATTCCTTCGACCAGGGCAAGAAAAGTTTCGTATTCGGTCAGTGCACGCTTGGGGTTGGTTGGTTCGTACGCTTCCGCAAGATTGTATCGAGCCACGGCGTAATTAGGACGCAACGTAACGGCCTTTTCAAACATGCCGAGCGCTGCTGCTTTCTCTCCGAGCTTGGCATGGACGGTGCCAAGATTGTTCAGCACTTCCGGGATGTTGGGCCTGATGGTGAGTGACTGCAACATCTCCGCTTTCGCTTTGTCGAGTTGACCCTTGGCATCCCAGGCGACACCCAGCCTATGGTGCGCTTCGGCTAGCAACACCTTGTTTGTGAACCCGCTGGCGATCGATTTCTGATAGGCGTCACCAGCGATGTCATAGTTTTTGTCGCCGCAATAGGCCAGCTGCGCGGTTTGCCCGCGAGAGAATTGTTGCAACGACGGGAACGGCTCCTTATCTTCGCTCCCCTGGCTCTCAATTTTTTGTCCGCCTTTCCCCCCCGTCGGATTTCTAAGCCGATCCAGAAACTCGCGGCGGTATGGAGAGAACAGTCGCACGTAGGGGTCGATCGTAAATGATGCCTGAAGCAGGGTCGGATGCTCCCGTGAACCGGTCACCAAGTATTGGGTCGTGCTTTTCTCATCCCCGGTTTCAAAGAGGGCGCTGCTGTCCATGTTCGCCTTTGTTTCCAACTGAGACACGTTCAAGTAGAACTCCAGCGAGGGTTTCAGCAGTGAGAGTGTGCGTCGAAGCACAGGATAGGGTTCAAGAGCTAGTCCTTTGGGAAAGGTGAAGAGAGCGCCGACTAAGAGTCCATCTTCATCGAAAAAATATGACTCTTCTCCATCCGACGCACTTTTTGCCGGCGGAATCATGAGCTCCTGCCCGCTTCCCCATGCGTTCGATGTGTGGGTCGCGGGAGTGTGTTTCTTCAAGAACTCCGGCTTTCGTTCGCAGAGCGCTGTGGATTTAAGAAGCACGAGATCGGTTTCAGAGGGAGGAAGGTTCGGGCGAATGGGTGTCGCTGGACCGCATCCGACCATCACAGCGATAGCCAGGAGAAGGCTGGCGAAAAAAATATGTGATCTGAAGATGCTCATCAAAAGATCCGCATAGGCTAAATCCTCTTGCTCTGACAATACACGATTTGAAAGGTCTTGGCGAAGAGGAAAAAGAAAGGCCTGCTTCTTTGAAGAGAAGCAGGCCTTGTCGTAGCGGAAAGAACTTGTGCGGTGCTAACGGCGTTGTGCGTCCACCATATTGTCTTCGACTGTGTAGCCGCTCATGTAGGGGAACCAGCTTGCCAGAGTATAGAACGGCCGGTTGATTCCATAGTCAAAGGCCTGGCCAATTGGGTGCAAAAGAAACCCGATCCAGCGAAGAGGGTTATCATTGACTGCGGATCCAGCAGCCGGGTCTGAATAGACCAGCGCGGTACTATCCAGAATGTTGTAAATACTGGTGGGTGGAGAGTATTCCCGCTCATCTGCACCTTGCTGGTGTGTCGTTCCGCAGCCTGCGGCGATGACGGTCAGCATTACGATACCAACAGCCCACGACGTTGCTCTCATAACATTACCTCGCTTGTTTCGATCCAAATCCGGAGGATCGGCTGGATCCTCACCAAACATAGAGGAAGTGTAGCCGACATCCCCTGTTCTGTCCAGAATCCAAGGAATTTTGCCGTTCCCATGAAAATCATCACCTTGGAGAGTAAGGGGATGCCGCATTAGAAGGGAAATGGTGGGCGATACAGGTATCGAACCTGTGGCCTCTTCCGTGTGAAGGAAGCGCTCTACCACTGAGCTAATCGCCCACGGAGGCGGAGTCTAGCACGGGGCAATTCTCTCATTCAATTGTAGGAAATCCAGCTGTTGGCTAAACTCGGACATCCCGAGCATCTGCTACCTTGACTTCACCAAAACCCCGTTTCTAGAATGATCCCCATTATCCCCTGCAAGGATTGTCGATTGCATGAGAGATGACATCGTCATCGTAGGTGGTGGTCTGGCCGGATCAGACGCGGCCTGGCAAGCAGCAAACCGCGGCGCCAGAGTCACACTGTATGAGATGCGCCCGAAGGAAATGACGAAGGCGCATAAAACCGGAGGATTGGCCGAGCTGGTGTGCTCGAATTCCCTGGGTTCCACCGATCCGAAGAACGCGCCAGGCATTCTCAAAGAGGAAATGCGCCGGCTAGGTTCCCTGATTATCGCCGCCGCCGAACAATCCAGAGTCCCGGCCGGATCGGCGCTTGCAGTTGATCGCGACCGGTTCTCCCTTAACATTACTCAGGCGCTGGAAGGCCATCCGAATATCAGAATTCTCCACGAGGAGATTGTCGACATTCCTACAGACTGCCTGTGTGTCATTGCCACCGGTCCATTGACGTCGGACAAACTCTCACAGGCCATTCGGGCCGCGACTCAATCACAGCACCTCTACTTTTTCGATGCCATCTCGCCGATCATCGATGCAGATTCGATCAACATGGATATCGTCTTCCGCGCTTCTCGCTACGACAAGGGTGGGGATGATTATCTTAATTGTCCGATGACGGAGGAGCAGTACAACACCTTCTATGACGCCCTCCTGGCAGCGGAGAAGGTGCAGCCGAAGGAATTCGAGAAGACACCCTACTTTGAGGCCTGCATCCCGATTGAGGTCATGGCAGAGCGCGGTCGGCACACCATGCAATTCGGCCCCCTCAAACCGGTCGGCCTGGAAGATCCCAGAACCGGCGTACAGCCCTCCGCAGTCGTCCAACTGCGGACGGAGAATGTCCATCGCACCTGCTACAACATGGTGGGATTTCAGACCAAACTCACCTATTCGGAGCAAAAGCGCGTCTTTCGCCTGATTCCTGGTTTGGAACAGGCAGAGTTTCTGCGCTATGGGAGCTTACATCGCAACACGTTTATCAACTCTCCGCAGCTACTCACGAATACACTGCAATTCAAAGCTCGCGGCAGACTGTTCTTTGCCGGGCAGTTAGTCGGTGTGGAAGGCTACACGGAATCTGCGGCGATGGGAGGCCTGGCCGGCATCAATGCAGTGCGAGCCTTGAGGGGACAACCGTTGGTGACGCCTCCGACCACGACGGCGCATGGATGCCTGGTATCTCATATTGCGTTGTCTGATCCCAAGCATTTCCAGCCGATGAACACGAATTTCGGACTTTTCCCTCCCCTACCCAACCCTCCCAGGGACAAAGAAAAGAAACGGCAAATGATTGCCCAACGGGCTCTTGAGGATTTCGAATCATGGATGATTCAATCCGGGCTTTCGTGAACTTTCTTGGGGTCGAGCGCAATGCCTCGCGTGAGACCATTCGCAATTACCGGTCGGACCTCCAACAACTGGCGTTATTTCTCCGCAGAACCGACAACGCTCCACGTTCAATTCAAGTGGACCACGTCACAACGGAAGATATTCGAGCCTATCTCCACTGGCTGGATCGAAAGGGCGAGAAAGCCTCGTCACTGGCGAGGAAGCTGGCCTGCGTTCGGAGTTTCTATCGGTTTCTTGTGCGCGAAGACCGGTCACAGAAAAACCCGGCGGAAGACATCAGGAGTCCCAAGTTACCGAAACCGCTCCCTCGGGTTTTGACTAAGGACGATGCCAATGCTCTGATGGAATTTCCTGCTGGGCAGTCATTGCTATCTTTGCGGGATCGTGCCTTGCTGGAAACCTTGTACTCCACCGGCGCCCGGGTGAGCGAAACGGTTGGAATTAATCTTGGCGATCTCAATCAGGCAGAGGGAATTGTCCACTTGAGAGGTAAGGGCCGCAAGGAAAGAGTAGTCCCGATTGGTGACATCGCAATGCAATCCATCAAGGAGTACCGCGATTCATTACGATCGTCAGCCGCTCGACCGAGTTCGTCAAGGTCCGTCGGCGATCAGCCGTCCGCTCCGCTTTTCTTGAATCATCGTGGGTACCGGCTCACGACGCGGAGCGTGGCACGAATTGTTTCTCGGTACTCCAGCCATCTCGCCGGCGGAGCAGTGAGCCCGCATGCATTGCGGCATTCCTATGCGACTCACCTTCTCGATGAAGGCGCAGATCTCCGGTCGATTCAAGAGATGCTCGGACATGCGTCGCTGAGCACAACGCAGAAGTACACGCATCTGGCCGCCGATCAACTCGTTGCGGTGTATGACCGCGCCCATCCGCGGGCACGCCCGGCCGGTAGCACCATTCCGCGAAAGGAACAGAAGTCATCATGATCATTCGGTCCACCACTATTCTCTGTGTCCGTCGTGACGGACAAGTGGCCATGGGCTGTGACGGCCAAGTGACCGTCGGGACCACGGTGATGAAGCACAATGCGAAGAAGCTCCGACGCCTCCATCACGATCAAGTGCTCGCCGGCTTTGCCGGAGCTACGGCCGATGCTTTTACACTTTTCGAAAAATTTGAAGGCAAGCTGGAAGAGTATCGGGGCAATCTGACGAGGGCAGCAGTCGAACTCGCGAAGGATTGGCGGACCGATCGCGTCCTGCGCCGCTTGGAAGCGCTGCTGGCTGTGGCTGGTCGGGAGCAATCCTTCATCATTTCAGGGACTGGCGATGTCGTTGAGCCGGAGGACGGTATCCTGGCGATTGGCTCGGGAGGGCCCTATGCGTTGGCGGCAGCCAGGGCGCTTCTTGGCCATTCTCAACTGGAGGCCTCGGTCATTGTCACCGAGGCGATGAAGATTGCCGGTGCCATTGATATCTATACGAACCAGCAGATTCTTATCGAGGAACTACGAGGATAAACAAGGATCATGAAGCACGCAACGAGCGACTCTACGCCACTGAATCTCGATAGCTTCACGCCACGTCAGATCGTGGAGGAGCTGAATCGCTACGTGATCGGACAAAAGGACGCCAAGCGGATGGTGGCCATCGCTCTTCGCAATCGGTGGCGCCGTCAGCAGTTGGCTCCTGATTTACGCGACGAGGTGATGCCGAAGAACATCATCATGATCGGCCCGACCGGCGTGGGCAAAACGGAGATCGCCCGGCGGCTCGCCAAGCTGGCGCAGGCTCCGTTCATCAAGGTCGAGGCTTCGAAGTTCACCGAGGTCGGCTACGTCGGGCGCGACGTGGAATCGATCACTCGCGACCTGACTGAACTGGCCATCAACATGGTGAAGACCAATCGCCTGGGAGCGGTTCAGCAAAAGGCCGAACAGCATGGAGAAGATCGATTGCTTGATCTTCTCTTGCCGCCGCC
>JACPZN010000396.1 GCA_016195505.1 Nitrospirota bacterium
GTGGTGGCACCGGCAAAGTCATTCGCTTTGACAAAAACGGCAAGGGTCTCCAAGTAGTCGCGGAAATCTCTCGCCCCGAAGGATTGGCCTTTGATGCCAATAGTGACTTATTTGTGAGCGCTGAGAGCGGGATTTATCTAATCCCCGGAGGTCGGCCCATCAGTCGCCCCCAGCAAGTGATCTCCTACAAATTTGATCTAGTGGGCGGCCTCGCTTTTCTCACACAAGGCACCTACCAAGGCGATTTAGTCGCCGTGGAGGAGGGGAAGGATGTAGTGGTGAGATTTCCTCGCAACGCTGCGAGTTCCTCATTTGGTGGACCTGTCACTTTCGCGAAGACGGGTTTAGATCATCCCATCGGCATTGCGATAAACAGCAGCGGCGACGTGTTCGTGGCCAATTTTGAGAGCAGTG
Organism: Nitrospirota bacterium; assembly: GCA_016195505.1. Taxonomy (GTDB): domain Bacteria; phylum Nitrospirota; class Nitrospiria; order Nitrospirales; family Nitrospiraceae; genus Nitrospira_D. Next base: position 415 of record JACPZN010000396.1, read on the forward strand.
CGATTCTTCAGTTTGGACCCGAGGGTACGAGCAAAGGCCGGCTGGGCGCCAGTGTGGACCTGCGTTTATTTCGACCCATTCACATCGAATTTGACGGGGCGGATAACTTATTCATCGCCGAGTGGGGAGACCTGGCGGGAGACGGGTTTGTAGCCATGGTCACTCCGTCCAGCCAGCTTAGGTTTCTTGGTAGCTTTGTAGACGCCTGGGGAGTGGCTCTATGTCCGAGCGAGTGAAGTTAAAGTTATGATCCGTACGGCACTTGAGTTCAAAAAAACCACGGGAAGTGTATGTTCTGCATGAGACATCTACGAGAAGTTCGCTGGGGGAGCCTGCTATTCTTAACGTTCGCACTGATGGGATGGGCACAACCAGCGGGCAGTCCGCCACAAATCACGTTCATTGATTTTGTTTCGACCATCGCTGCGGACAGCAAGCCTGTCTCGGGCTTAATCGGGTTCAGCGATCCCGATGGCGATGTCAGTGAAGTCGCGTTCGACGTGGTGCGGGGAAAGGGACTGGTGTATGACCTACACCGCTAACCTGTCCTCTGCTTCCAATCTTTGCAACTGAGCAACCCAGGAGGATTATGTCAGAAGGCACGATACGGCCGGCACAGGTTCGCGGAGGATGCATCCTCGTGGTCGTGATGGCAGGGTTGATCATGAGCAGTTGTAGTTCACGTGAGAACCAGGTCAAGCATCGTGAGGGGCCTCCAGCCAAGCGCGAGGACTACCCGAAGCTGGCGGGTCAACTTTTCGAGCTCGCCACGGCCCAGAAGCCAGGTGAGTACGCAAAAGATTTCGACCTCACCTACAAGGACGGACTTGTCCAAATCGTTCTTGAAGCCCGAGGGACGGAGTGGGTTCAAGATCTCGAATGGGCAGTGGAAGCAGTGGCGGGACAGGTTGAGATGAAGGTAGAAAACCTTGTTCAGGCGCGTGTGCCCATCGAGGCATTACTCAAACTGGCGCGACACCCGCGAGTCATCTACATCCGTCCGCCGGTTAAGCCTAAACGATGATCTTGATGAGAAAGGATAAAAAATTTGGAAGGAGGTTAAGCGATATGCGCCATCAATTTACATTTAGGCGAGCAGTATATGCAAGCTTGGTGGGTTCCTGGCTCTTGCTAGTGTGCTGGGCGAGTGGAGCTTGGGCCCAGGGGGTAGGCTTTGGCCCCCGCCACCGGACGGGCATAATCCGAAGATCCAGCGGGTGCTTGAGGGGCTTATGGCTGAGGTGCGTGCGGGCCAGTCCCCACCGCAATCGTCGCTGTTCAGTTCAAATGACAGCTTGTTCGGCTTAAGCATCCAAGGGGATCGGATTCAGGTGGTCATCGAAGCGGTGTCGGAGGCCGCGGTTTCAGGGGTTAGAGAGAAGGTGAACCAGCTAGGCGGGCGAGTGGAGCTCATGTACCAAAATCTGATCCAGGCCTTCGTTCCCATTCGTGCCTTAGAGAACTTGGCCGCTCTCGGGGAGGTCGTCTTCATTCGCTTGCCTGTCCAAGCCCAAAGAACTGAGGAAACGATTGTGAGCACGGCTCAAGGCAACGTCGTCAGCGAAGGAGCTTCGCTGATCGGAGCCCCAGCGTGGCAGCGCGCTGGCTTA
>JACPZN010000397.1 GCA_016195505.1 Nitrospirota bacterium
AGTCACGCACCACCCGCTGAATGGAGCTGGTGATGATTTCGCGGGCTTCCCGCTCGGCATTCTCACGCGCCTCCTCGATCGTTCGCTTGGCAAGGCCGACCGCATCAAGTCGCGCCTGCGCTTCCATTTCGACGATCAAGTGTTTTTTCGCTTCTTCCGCCGTCATGCCGGCCACGCGTTCCAATGCCTCGCGATGCTCCCGTTCAGCCTTGGCACAAGCGGCTTCCTTTACCGCAAGCCCCTCTTCCCGCCGAAGAAATTCTTGATCCCGTCTCTGTGTTTCGCTCTCCCGTTTCTCCAACGCCACGAGCTTCCGATCGAAACTTTCTTCTCGTTGGATGAGGCGGTTTTCAACCGCCGAGAGCTCGACGAGCTTGGCCTTCTGTTCCTTCTCCAACTCCGATTTGGCCTGAAACACGAGATCCTTGGCTTCAAACCTGGCTTCTTTCAGAACATTCTCAGCCTCACGTTGTGCATTTTGCACAATGTGTTTGGCCTGCTCCTCCGTCTCGGCTCGTTTGGCAGTAGCCATGTTGCGCCGCACCAATTCGAATACTCCAACACCAACGAAGGCTCCGAAAAACCCACACAATATGTAAGCGACCATTGAGGTTGAAATGGGAGTCACCCCCTTCTCAGAATAACCAGGCAAGCGCACCTGGTTCACACGCTGTCACAGTTCAGATTAGGCGGAATTCGAATGGACGGAGGGGGCCCAGGAGATTGCTAGCAGCTCACGCTGGAAACGTACGAGATCGTCTGTTGACTTGCACGACGCCTAATGGTTCCTCTCGCCGCCTCTCGATCGTTGGATCAGGCCACATGGAGATCCCAGTTGTCGAGGAGGATCGGCTAAAGAAACAGGTATGGCACGTTGACACTCACCATTACCGGCCAGCAGCCACCGTTCGTCTTCTACAACCTCCCGCTGCAAGTTCCACAAGAATTGCCGGATGGGAATGACCCACATGATGAGAATCCACCGTACTAATACATCGTACTTGAACACCCAAACGTTCTCTGCTGTGTTCACAACGCTCGTTTCCAGTTGAGTCAACTATTCTGAAATGGTTACTCCTAGTCTCCCGTTAATCCACAAGCACTCCCGCCTGACTTCTTATTCTGCGATCACGATAACAAAGGGCCTCCTTGAAAGCAAGGTGAAACTTGCTATCTGCAGGTGAAACCGACGATCTTAGCGAAAAAGCGATGTCGGCATCTGCTCGTCGATGGATTCCATCAAGGTCGTCATGCGACGGTCGACATCGGCCTCCCCCTGCGCCCGTTTCTTCTCAGATTCGAAGAGTTGATGAGCCAGATTAATAGCTGTCAGCACGGCCAATTTCGATGGGGTCGCCGTTTTCATCCCTTCGGCTAGATGCTTCATGTGATCATCGACAAAATGGGCCAAGCGCCGAACGTAGGCGTCATCGGCCTCTCCACGGATGACGTACCGCTGGCCATAGATTTCGACGTCAATGGTCTTAGTCAAGGGCCACCTCCTTAGAATCGTCCATACATTCAAGCAAATCAATCTCACCCATTACTTTTTCTATTCTCGACTTGATATCGATTCGCTCCTTTTCCCATCGTCGATTCATGTCATCCTGGGACGCCAATCGTTGTCGAGCTGCCTTGACCTCATCTTCCAACGACGCATTCTTCCCCTTCAATTCCTGCACGAGTTTCACCAAATCTCGGATTCGAGTTTCCAGCGCATCAAGGCGATCCAAGGCCATTGCGACTCTTCCCCCGCACCCTATGGATTGGGGGGCACTATAAAAACTTCACAACACCTTGTCAAGAAATGGGTTTTGGCTGACCGGTAAGGCGCAGATATTCTTTGTAGCTGCGGAGCACGCGCTTCACATACTGCCTGGTCTCTTGGAACGGGATCAACTCCACAAACTCATCTTCGCTTCGTCCTTGATGTGCGGCTACCCAAGTTCCCACCACTATCGGACCGGCATTGTAGGCTGCAATGGTCTGGACCAGATTCCCGGAAAATTGTGCGAGCAATTGCTCAACGTACCGAACCCCGATCCGGATATTGGTCTCTTGATCGAACAGATCCTCCCGCACCACAGCTGGAAAATGATGGCGTTGGGCCACTGCGTTGGCGGTCGCAGGCATGACCTGCATCAAACCGATCGCGCCGACACGGGACACTGCACGCCAATCGTATTGACTCTCCTCCCTAATGATTGCCGCGACGAGAAAGGGATCGACCCCGTTGGCCCCCTGCATCCTGATCGTTGGAATCAACCCCGTAGGGTAGGCTGCGTTCCAAACTCCGGCCGCGACGACTCCGCCGGTCCGCTCCAGCCTATCGCGGAATCGGGCCCGCGCAAGGCGCAGCGCGTGGTGATAGGCGCCGACTTCGTGCAACATCATGGACAAGGCCATCAACACGTCTGGATCTCGACTGTAGTGGTCCATCAGGGCGGAGAGTTCTCTTGCTGCGTCTTGCTCAAGGCCAAGCGTCCTCAGCTCTACCGCTCGCCGATAGGCCGGCTGCTGTTCGATTTCTATCCGATTGGTGGGTGGAAGTGCCTGTGTCGTGTCCGAAACAGATTGACCCGAAGAGGCCACAACCACAGAAGCCTCCTGCTCAGTGGTCGTAGAAACAGGTATGTCTGTCTGCTCCCGTGCCAGTTGGCAGTAGTAGGTATACGGGTACCGCTGGCAAAGGAGAAGGAATACTTCTCGCGATTTCGAACCTACAGTATAGCCGTAGGAACGGGCGGTCCAGTAGAGGGCTTGCGGTTCAAAGTCGTTGTCCCGCTGATCGATGATGTGCTTCCACACGGCGATCGCCTCGCGATAGCGGCCCATTCGATAGAACACCCAGCCCTCCCGCCATTGCGCCTCAGCCCGCTGGGAGGCCGGCTCTCCCGACTTGGCGACCTGCCGATATTTCGCAATCGCCTCATCAAACTGCGCCTGATCCTCCAACCAGATCCCGGCAAACAAGTTGATCTGTCCCTTCTGTTCGGGAGACAGCGAACGCTTATGCAGCGCCCGACTCAAGTCCAACAGTTTCTCCCCGAGTCCCTGCCGGAGATATACCCGCGCCACCCACACCGCGGCCTCGTCAGATTGAGGCACCTGCTCTCCCACAAGCGCCTCAAAGGTGTCACGCGCCTGATCATAGAGCTTGAGCCGAATTTGTGCGATACCTAGTTTGAGCTTCGCTTCTCCGCGATAGGAAGAAGAGGGATCTTTCACAAGGAACTTTTTTAACTCCTCAATGGCTTCCGCATGGAGGGCCTGCCCCAGAAAAGCTTGAGCGCGGGTGTAGTACATATCCGGTCGCGGTGTCCAGGACTCACCTCCGATATTGCTCGCGAGCAAAGACTCCGCTTCCTTCGCTTCCTTCGTCTGCGGAAACTTCACCCACAACTGTTTCAGAGTCTCCCTGCCCTCGGCCAGTTGATTGTCTCGAAGATAGCAAGCAGCCAACCGCAACCAGGCTTGGGAGATCTGTGGCTCTTTATCGTTCAAGCTGACCGCTTTAACGAACCAGGCGACGGCTTCTGGACAGCTGGAGGCTTGATACCAGGCTTCCCCGGCACGGAGAGTCACTTGATTGAAGAGGTTCGAATCTGGGACGACTTGCGGCACCGTCTCAAACATCGCCGCCGCTTCCTTGGCATCACCCAGGTGAAGCAAGGCCTCACCCATCCAGAATCGAACATAATCATCGAGAACCGGGAAGTCGCGCTGAGCGGCACGAAGGTGCTGTATGGCTGCAGCCGGGTTCCGCTCGATCAGGGTCACGCCAGACAGCAATCCTGCCCGCTTGGCCCAGAGGGAAGCCGGGAACTGCTCCATCACTCTGCGAAGTCGTTCCAGCTTAAGCGCAACAACCTGATCCCTGGTCAACACATTGCCCAGCCGCTCTTTGGGCCAGGCCGCTGCTATGAAACAGTCTTCCGCGGAGGCACATCTCTCTCCGTCTTGCTGGTCAGGGACCGCAACTTGCGCTGAATATGCACCGCGGAATAGTGCGCCCCCGAAGATTATCAGGGCCACCATAGAAACTAGCAGGATACCGCGGCCCAGGACCGGACTATGTTCGGCACGGGTATTCATGATTCTCCACCGCTGTTCATTATATACGGCACGGACCGCAATGGAAGAGGTTTCATGACCACGCTGCTTTCCCCGAAGCTCAACAGTGTTGGTTTGGTTCTCACATGTGATACGCTCCACTCAATGGAAGGATAACAAGAGTTTGCTCAATGTCACAGCCAAACGCTCTGATCAACTTATTGGGTTTGACCGAACTACAAATGGTGAAGTTCGTCCGTACACAGGGATGGCCGGACTATCGTGCAGGACAAATCCTCCGATGGCTCTACCAACGGCGTGTGTGTGAGATCACCCACATGACAGACCTTTCCACCAGCGATCGGTTGACGTTGACCGAGCTCACGACCATTCAGCGCTCGATTCACTGCACGGTCCTGCCGTCTCAGGACCGAACGCGCAAGCTTCTATTGACGCTCGACGACGGCTTGACGATTGAAACCGTGCTGATTCCAGACGACGAGCGGCTGACGCTATGCGTCTCAACCCAGGTCGGCTGCATGTTGGATTGCGGCTTCTGCCTGACCGGTACCATGGGGCTGAAACGCAACCTAAAGTCCTACGAAATTATCGACCAAGTCTTGACCGCCCAAGACCTACTGACCCCCAATGAGCGCATCACCAATCTGGTCTTCATGGGGATGGGAGAACCCTTGGCCAATCTGGACGCACTCGCGACCGCAATCACCTGCCTGACGAATAAATCGTGGGGCCTTGGATGGTCGCCCAGACGTATTACGGTTTCCACAGCGGGTCTCGCATCCCGTCTTAAAGAAATCGCGGCACTCAGTGTGAATCTGGCAATCTCCCTCAACGCCACCACTGAAGAGCAACGCCGCGACCTGATGCCCGCAGTTAGCGAGATCGCCTCGCTCAAATCCTTACTGGCTGCCTGCCGCCGCTTTCCACTTGCACCGAATCGACGACTGACCTTTGAATATGTCCTCTTAGCCGGCGTGAACGACAGTCCCGCCGATGCCCAACGCCTGGTGAAACTGCTCAAAGGCCTGCGGTGCAAAGTCAATCTGATCCCTTTTAACGAATTTCCCGGCAGCCGCTTTCATCGGCCACCAGACCGCGACGTCCTCCACTTTCAATCTGCGCTCCGTCAGGCCGGTATCGATGTGTTTGTTCGCAAAAGCCGGGGACGAGACGTGCTCGGCGCCTGCGGACAATTAGGGATTCTCCCCGCAGGCCGCGAATCAGTTGCCTTGACACCCATCGAATCCCGTTGCTAGCATGCCTGCTGTGCTTCATCCCATCATGATCTGGCCGACCCTCCATCACTATTCGTCAACGTGCCTTCTCGCAGCGCTTCTCGTTCTCGTCGAGACCTCTCCGTCGATTGCAGCAGACCACCATGAATACATCTTGTCGAACGGCATGAAAGTGCTGCTTGTCGAGGTCCCGAAAGCTCCGGTGGCGACGGTGCAAGTGTGGTACAAAGTCGGTTCCCGAAACGAAGTGATGGGCCGCGCCGGGCTCTCGCACATGCTCGAACACATGATGTTCAAAGGCACGGCGAAATATCCCAAGGGTTCATTCTCCCGCATCGTCCGCAAGAACGGCGGAATCGACAACGCCTTTACCAGCCAGGACTTCACCGCCTATTTTGAAAACCTCGCAGCCGATCGTGTGGAGCTGGCCCTGGAACTCGAAGCCGACCGGATGCAGGGTCTGATCCTCGACAACAGCGAATTTCAGACCGAGCGTGAGGTGGTGAAGGAAGAGCGGCGGCTCAGAAACGAAGATGATCCGCAGGGCGCGCTGGTCGAAGCCTTGTTTGCACAAGCCTTCCTGAGCCACCCTTACCATTGGCCGGTGATCGGCTGGTTTGCCGATCTCGATGCGATGTCCCTGGATGACTTGCAGCGTCACTACGACACCTTTTACTCCCCCAACAATGCGACGCTGATTGTGGTGGGCGATATCAAAGCCGACACCTTGCTCCCGACGATCAAACATCTTTTCGAACCGATTCCCAAAGGCCCTTCGCCCAAACAGGCGCTGTCTGCCGAACCGGAACAGCGCGGCGAACGGCGCTTTCTCCTCAAGCGTGAAGCGCAGGTTCCTTTTGTGATGATGGGGTTTCGCGTGCCCAACTATTCCAGCGAAGACTCCTACGCCCTCGACATTCTCGAGTCGATTCTTAGGCACGGGAAAAGCTCCCGACTCTACCAGAGCTTAGTCTATGACCAGAAGAACTCGTTGGCGGTCGGCGCCGAATACAGCCTGATGCAGACGGATTCCAGTCTGTTTTACTTCTACTCGCTGGTCAGCCCCGGCGCGAAGGTCGAAGCGGTCGAAGAATCGCTGCAGCGCGAGATCACCCGACTGCAGAATGAACCGCCGTCCGAGCTGGAACTACAGCGGGCCAAGAATCAAGTGGAGGCGTCCCGCGTATTCGAACAGGATTCGAATTTTCGCTATGCGATGTTGCTCGGACAATCGGAATCCATCGGCGCAGGCTGGCGGCGGGTGGATCAGTTCCTGGAGCGCATCCGCGCGGTCACCACCAAAGATATTCAACGAGTCGCCAAGCAATATCTGACGCAAGACAATCGCACCGTGGGGATTCTCATTCCGCTCCCTTCTAAACAACCGGAACCGGCCCCCACCGCGGCTCATCACGGGAAGCCCTAGACCAAACCATGCATCACACCCCCCCAGCCGAGAGGTACCAGCGCCTGAGCTTCCGAGCCTTTGGCAGGCGTTCAGTCGTGGGGCTGTTAGGACTCATCGCTGTGCTGGTCAGCGTGACCACATCTGGATACGCCACAGAAATCTCTCCGACCAAAATCACGACAGCGAACGGGATGACCGTTCTCGTGCTAGAGCAGCATTTTCTCCCCATCGTCGAAATCCATGCCCTCATCAAAGCCGGTTCGGCTCAGGACCCACCGGAGAAGGCAGGCTTGGCAAATTTGGTGGCCAGTCTTTTGGATGAAGGCACCACGACCAGATCCTCCAAACAGCTGGCTGAGCAAATCGACTTTGTCGGCGGCTCGTTAGAGGTCAAAGCGGGCGAAGACTTAACGACCGCGTCGGCGCGAATCCTCAAGAAAGATATCGACCTCGGTTTCACGCTGTTGGCCGACATTCTTCTGCGGCCAGCGTTCCCCAAACAGGAATTCGAACGGGTGCGCTCACAGATTCTTGGTGAAATCTCAAGCGACAACGATGATCCCGGTCACGTAGCCATTAAGGCGTTCAACCAGCTGATCTTCCAGAATCACCCCTATCGGTGGCCGGCGAATGGAACCGAGGAGACCCTGAGCAAAGCCACCTTGGCCGATGTGCAAGGCTTCTACGCCAAAGAGTATCTCCCCAATCAAGTCATTCTCACCGTCGTCGGCGATGTCACGGTGGAGCAGGCCACGGCGCTCGTCCAAACGCATTTCGGAGCCTGGAAGAAGGGCACGGCGCAAACCAGGATGGTTAAAAAGCCAGGCGCCATCGACAAGAAGGCCGTACAGCTCATTGAAAAGGATCTGACCCAATCCACAATCGTGTTAGGTCATGGCGGAATCAGTCGGACCAACCCCGACTTCTACGCTGTGACCGTCATGAATCATATTCTAGGCGCCGGAGGATTTTCCTCGAGACTGATGGATTCCATCCGCGACAAGCAGGGGCTCGCGTACGGCATCATGAGTCATTATGAGGCTCGGGCGATGCCCGGCTCCTTCTGGGTCAATCTCCAGACAAAAACGGAAACCACCAACCAAGCGATCAGCGGCGTGCTGGCAGAAATCAAGACCATTCGCGAGGCCCCGGTCAGCGATCAGGAACTCGCCGAAGCCAAATCGTTCCTGGTGGGCAGCTTTCCGTTGCGGTTGGACTCGACCGCCAAGCTGGCGCACGTGCTGGCCCAAGTGGAGTTTTTCGGGTTGGGATTTGAGTACTTCAGCCAGTACCCAAAATGGATCGAACGTGTGACGAAAGAAGATGTGCAACGCGTCGCCAAACTGTATCTCGATCCTCAGCACTATGCCCTGGTCGTCGTCGGCAACATCGCAAAGGCAAGAGTTCGCCATTAGCAGGTTACGGGAAAACCCAGTTTTACAAAATAGCTGCCGTATCTCATGTACGGTAATGGTGCCAGAATAACCCGCAGGATACTTAAAAAAGGCCGTCCAGCAAGGCCGCAGCGAGCGAAGAGGCGAGGCGTGCGCTTCGGTACATTGAGCCTCTGAGCGATGCGAGAACGCAGCTGGCGGACTTTTTCAGGATTCTGCTAGAAGCTGATCGCGAGACAACGAACCCTATGCAGGCCGCCCTTCTCCAACACAAGCTCGATCGCCTCCGTGACCTGCTCACTGAGATGAACTCTGTGCTGGTTGCCTATTCCGGCGGCATCGACAGCACCTTCGTCCTTAAGGTAGCTCACGAGCAACTCCATGAGAGTGCCGCAGGCATCACGGCTGTCTCGCCCACTTTTCCATTGATCGAATTGGAAACCGCCAAACGTGTCGCCCAGGAAATCGGTGCGCGCCATGAAATCGTGCAGACAGACCAGCTTGAAATCCCTGAATTCACCAAGAATGATGCGGCTCGCTGCTTCCACTGTAAAACCGACCTGTACCAACTCCTCGGGGCGTTACGACAAGCGCGCGGCGCTGCCTACATGGTGGACGGAACGAATCTTGATGATCTCGGCGATGACCGGCCCGGCATTAAGGCCGCACGAGAATGGGGGGTGCGCAGCCCGCTCGTTGAGGCGGAACTGTCGAAAGCCGACATTCGCATCCTCGCCAAAGATCTTGGCCTCTCGAATTGGGATAAGCCGGCAGCTGCCTGTCTTTCCTCAAGAATCCCGCGCGGGATCACCATCACCAGGGAAAAACTGAGCCGGGTCGAAGAAGCAGAAGCCGTGCTCCATTGCGAGGGGCTAAGCCATTTTCGAGTGCGTGATCATGGGGAGATCGCCAGAATCGAAGTCGCAAAGGATGAGCTGGGGATGATCATGGATTCCGAGCGGTGCTCAAGAGTCAGTGGCAGACTAAAAGAGCTGGGGTTCCGATTCGTGACCGTGGATTTGGAAGGGTATCGGCCGGGTGGAGTCAGTCTGGGCTAACCCCATCCAGCCACGACATGTTACCGCTGGTAAGATTTCGAGAGCGCTTCAAGAGCTTCGTCGGCAAACTTCCTATGGTCGGCCTCGGTCAGGCTACGCTGCACCACCTTCTCCGCCACCATGAGCGCCAGTTCGGTCGTCTGGTTTCGAATGTCCTGCACCGCTTTCCGACGCTCCTGGTCGATCTCGCGCGTCGCATCACCTTTAATCCGCTCCGCCTCCGCGGTCAACCGTTGCTCGTTTTCTTCCATCAGCCGTTGCGCTCGTTCTTTCGCCGCGGCGAGAATATTCTCGGCTTCTTTCCCCGCCGCGCCGAGCTTCGCCTCATACTCTTTTAGTCGGCGCTCCGCCTCGGACCGGTGACGCTCGGCTTGATCTAAACTATCCTTAATCTTCTTTTCCCGCTCTTCGAGAATACTCAGGATGCCTGGGAAAGCATACTTGTAGAGCACAAAAAACAGAATGGCAAAGGACACGACCTCCCAGAAGATCAAAGAGGAAAAAAAATGAGATTCAAACTGCGGCATGAGACATTCCTTTGGCTACAAACCGTTCGATATGGGAGTCCGCGACTACTTACGAAGACCCATGATGATGAACGCAATGACCAAGCCGTACAACGCAATCGCTTCGACCAGTGCGAACCCGATCCACATGTATTTGCCGACCCGTCCTTCAGCTTCCGGCTGACGCGCCACCGCTTCGATCATCTTACCGAAAATGTATCCAATCCCGACACCGGCTCCGGCAAATCCTGCTGCTGCTAACCCCATTCCCAACAACGCTGCTGCTGCTGAATCCATCGTCTCTCGCTCCTCCCTTGCTGTGTCGGCACGCGTCAGTGCGCGTGCTCGTCGTGGCCGTGCAGGTGAAATGCGTCGCCCAAATAGACGCAGGTCAGCACGGTAAAAATGTAGGCCTGAATAAATGCGATACCGACTTCCAGCCCGTTCATCGCAATCGTGAAGACAAAGGGTAACCATCCGATCAAGAGCCCGCCACTGATCGCAAGCCCGAACAACACCCCTAGAATCACGTGCCCGGCGGTCATATTGGCAAACAATCTGACGGCCAAGGAAATCGGACGGGCCAGCTGACTGATTAGTTCGATCGGTATCATCAGTGGCAACAGCCAGCCAGGCGTCCCAGGCGGTACCAAGATCCCAAGAAATTTCACTCCATGCAGAACGAATCCCATGACGAGACTGAGCCCATAGACTACGGTGGCGAAAACCGCCGTAACGATGATCTGACTGGTGACCGTGTAGGACCCAGGAATCAATCCGATCAAATTGCAGAATAGAATGAAAAGGAACAGTGTCGCGACAAGCGGGAAAAATTTCATTCCTCCCTCACCCATCGTATCCAGAATGATCCCGCGAATAAAATCGACTAACATCTCAGCCATGCTTTGCAACTTACCAGGGACCAGTTTCCGTGCAGACCCAGCCATCACCATCAACACCGCGACGAGCCCCACGACCACCCACATGATAAGCACGGCTTTGTTGATGGAAATGTCTAGGCCGCCGAGATTGATCGGAATGTAGTTATGCAGTTCGAATGGATGGAGGGGACTTTCTTCCATGAATTACTCGTGCTTGCCCGAATTACCCGATGAATCTTGCCACAATTGTGCAGCCCGATAGGCGCTTCTGACCCCGGCCGCCGCACCAAATATTAATCCGACGACAAGCCCCCATGGAGTCGTCCCCAAAACATAGGTATCGAGGACCCACCCAAGGCCACCCCCGACGATGAACGCAGCCAACAGTTCCGTTCCGATACGAACGGCCTGGCCGAGCCCCGCATAAAACGGATCTTGTGGAGGGGGCATGCCATACCCACGGGAGGCGAGTGCACATGCAGCACATGAGCATGACTCTGCCAATGATGGGCGCGCAATTTAAGCAGAACCCTCCTCGGAATGTCAAGCCGTTTGAGGCCTGTTCCTGCCGAAATCGCTGCGGTATGCGGTATAGTGACTCACTGTCTTCTACGAGGAGGTGTTTCTACCATGCCGCTGACGATGCCCTCAGCGATCCCATTTCTTCAAGGCCCTCCGTCACCCCTCGTGGTGACACTTCCTTCTCCGTCAGCAAGCCCATTTGAACTCTACGCGCGAATCGCCTCGACTCGGAGCCCATCCTTTCTCTTCGAGAGTGGTAACGGCCGTACGACCACGGAGCGTTATTCGTTTTTTGCCAGCGACCCCTATCAGGTGCTGACCGGAAAATCTGACAGGTTTGTGAGACGTACCATGCATGGTTACGAAGAATCCGGACAGGCGCCGTTTCAACATCTCGCCCAACTTGTCGGAAATTCATGCATCCCTCGTCCCGCCGGTGTTCCGCCTTTCTTCGGAGGAGCAATCGGCTATTTTAGCTACGATCTCATCCGCCAATTCGAAACGTTGCCGGCGACCGCTCTCGATGACCTCACTGCTCCAGATCTTGAGTTTGCTTTTTTCGACCTGGTAGCGGCGTTCGATCATGAGCTGGGCCATCTGGTGATCATGTTCTGTCCACCGCTCGAGCGATTTTTAGGAGAGCCTAGGGAAAAGCTATTTCGAGAAGGACGCGACCGCCTTGCCGCATTCGAGGCAAGATTGTCCAACCCTGTCACAGCCGGAAGCAACGACGATACGTTCGACCGCCTCACGTTCACGCCGGAGCAGCAGCGGTCGGCGTATATGGAACGCGTCCGACGCTGCCAGGACTACATTGCAGCAGGTGACATCTACCAGGCGAACCTCTCGCACCGCTTCACCGTGATGTGTGATGCGTTCTCATCTCGGGGAGAACTTCAGGCCGATCTGCATGCCTTTGGTCGCCTACGGACCTTGAATCCTTCACCGTTCTCCGGATTGCTTCGGTTCGACCAGACCAGGCTCATCAGTTCATCACCTGAACGACTCGCCCGTCTGGATGGGCGGCGAGCGGACACGCGCCCGATTGCCGGAACCCGACCTCGCGGCGGGAATGCCGCTGACGACCAGCGGCTGACCGTGGAGTTGCGCTCAAACAAAAAAGAATGCGCAGAGCATATCATGCTCGTTGACCTTGAACGGAATGATCTCGGACGGGTCTGCGACTTTGGGAGCGTCCAGGTCGACGAGCTCATGACATTGGAACAGTACTCCCACGTGAACCACCTCGTCTCACATGTCGTCGGCACCCTCAAGGAAAATACGACTGGTTTCGATCTGCTCCGAGCCATGTTTCCCGGCGGAACGATTACCGGCGTACCGAAGATTCGCTGCATGGAAATCATCGAGGAATTGGAGCCGGTCCGCCGTGGTCTTTACACCGGCTCGATGGGATACATCAGCTGGAGCGGCGACCTCGATTTCAATATCTTAATCCGAACCCTTGCCCTGCGGAACGGCAAAGGCTACCTTCAGGTCGGCGCCGGTATCGTGGCTGACTCTGAGCCAGCACGCGAATATGAAGAAACCATTCACAAGGCCCAGGTCTTTTTGAGCGCATTCTCGTAGTGCCCCCCAACCCATGTGGATTTATCTGAACGACAAATTTGTAAAGCAAGAAGAGGCCATGATCTCGGTCTTCGACCACGGGTTTCTCTATGGAGACGGTGTCTACGAAACGATCCGTTCATACGGGAATCGCATTTTCATGCGGGACCGGCATGTGGCGCGATTGTTTCGATCCGCTGACGGCATTGGCTTGACGATTCCGATTCCCATGAAGGACTGGCCGGATCTTCTCCGCGAATCCATGGTGCGCAATGACGTGGGTAATGATCGACGGGACGCCTATCTGAGGATTACCATCTCACGTGGAGTAGGCGACATCGGGCTGGACCCCGCGCTCTGCCCACACCCGACCGTAGTGATCATGGCCCGGTCTCTCACTGCTCCGGCCGCCCATCTCTATGAGAAGGGAGTCAAGTTGATCGTTGCCTCTACGAGAAGAAACTTGCCGAGTGCACTATCGCCGCAGATCAAGGCCACCAATTTTCTGAACAACATCATCGCCAAACGCGAAGCGATCGCAGCGGGTGTGTTCGACAGCATCCTTCTCAACTGGGAGCACCATCTGACAGAATGTACCGTCAGCAATCTGTTCTTCGTGACGGACGGGCACCTGCAAACTCCAGCGCTCGAGTGCGGCCTACTGGATGGCATCACACGAACGATCGTGATTCAATTGGCGAGGGAACTGCAAATCCCCGTCGAGGATGGGCGCTTTACACCAGACCAGTTGTACCGAGCTGACGAGTGCTTTTTGACCAACACCAGCATGGAAATCATGCCGGTGGCTTCCGTCGATCACAGGCCTATCGGAGAGGGGAAACCCGGTCCGCTTACCAGCAAGCTCAGGGAGCAATTTATAGGGTCGCGAGAGCGTTTTTTGGAGCAGGCCACCTCCCATTAAACTCCGATCTTCCTGTTTTCACGCCGGTTTTTCATTCACCCCTAAAGGCACAAGATCTGCATTCTCTTGACAGGTGGTTGCAGACTGCTATCGTTTGACGATGCTAAAAGGAAGAAAACCGTTCGACACCTCTCGATTCCCCGGCCTGACTGCCCTAACATTGAGCAGCTTGCTCCTCCTGTTTGCTACGACCGCTCAAGCAGAAATCTACCAATATATCGATGCCAAAGGGACCATTTCCCTCACGAACGTGCCTTCGGACGTTCGTTATCGTCGAATCGACATTCACCCGAATCGACTACACCCCATGATCTCGGAACGAGAGTTAGGGCCGATGATCAGCCGGTTCTCACGCCAGCATCAACTACACCCGGCGCTCATTCGCGCAGTCATCAAAGCCGAATCGGATTTCGATCCTATGGCAGTGTCACGGGCTGGTGCCGTAGGTTTAATGCAACTGATGCCCCAAACCGCGGTGCGACTGGATGTGCGGGATCTGTACGATCCTGAAGACAATATCGGTGGGGGGACGAAGTACCTCCGACAGCTGCTCGATCGATTTCGCGGAAATCTTCCGCTGGCACTTGCAGCTTATAACGCGGGGGAGAATGTCGTGGATCGTTACCGCACTCTTCCGCCGATCGACGAAACCCGCCAATACGTCCGTAAGGTTCTGCGATTCTATCGGGCGTTCCTTACCCGGGATCTTACCTCGAGCGGCCAGGTCATCGCATCTTCGGATTCCGCAGGGCGACTACAAGCCCCTGTTTCCCCTGTCCCGTCTGCCCCGTAGAACGCCCGGTCAGATACAGCTGGCTGTGCTGTCTCCAACCTGGGCGCTTGAATTCAGGGAAGTCTGATCGAAAGTGGGCACCCACGCTGTTTTCTCGCCATAACGCAGCTTCCGCTACGCAGTACGCAACCTGGACCATGTTCTTGGCCTCAAGATCAGCTCTTGTCGCAAAGGGCTTCGACACCATATGCTGCCAGCGGGAAAGCTGGGCGGTGGCGCGAATGAGCGACTCACGAGAACGAATGATCCCGACTTGTCCCCACATGGTTCGGCGAAGGGAACTTCGCAACTTTTCCGCGTCGTCCAATTGGTCAAACCGGCGGCGGCGCAGCGTTTCGGCCTGATGGGTTAGATCCGGGGAGGAACAGCGGGACGCCCACGAAATCGCGGCCACACCGGCTCGCATCCCAAAGACCAATCCTTCCAACAATGAATTGCTCGCCAGTCGATTAGCCCCATGCACTCCACTACACGCAACCTCGCCGGCCGCAAAGAGACCCGGCAAGGTCGTTGCGCCGTTGACGTCGGTCCACACTCCTCCCATCATGTAATGCGCGCTCGGAGAAACCGGAATCCACTCTTCCGTGATGTCGATATCGTGACGAAGGCATGTCGCATAAATAGTTGGGAATCGCCGCTTCACAAAATCCGCGCCGAGGTGAGTCACATCAAGATAGACGTGCCGGGCCCGCGTCGCCGCCATTTCCGCCCAGATCGCCCGCGCCACGATATCTCTAGGAGCCAAGGCACCCAGCGGATGGTACCGTTGCATGAACGCCTCGCCTTTGTTGTTGCGAAGCTGTCCTCCCTCTCCCCGCATCGCTTCGGATAAGAGAAAGGGCGGACTCGAGGGGACGTACAGTGCGGTCGGATGAAACTGCACAAACTCCATGTCGATCAACTCTGCACCCGCTTCGTACGCCAACGCCTGGCCATCGGCGGTGTACTCCCACGAGTTCGAGGTGATCTTGAACGCCTTGCCCACGCCGCCCGTGCAGATGATGATCGCCTTGCCTTTGA
>JACPZN010000434.1 GCA_016195505.1 Nitrospirota bacterium
ACCGCGTCGACAAGGCACGATCACGCGAACTCGGCGGAACCGGACTCGGCCTGGCGATCGTCAAACACATTGTGGAAGGACATGGGGGACAAGTGTGGGTGGAAAGGAATCAACCGCGTGGAAGCCGATTCGTCGTTCGACTCCCAGTCAGCACCGGAACTCGGCTGTCGACTCAGGTGAATGAAGCCAGCAGGGCATAGACTCCGGCCCCCAACAACCCTGCACCAGGAAGCGTAAATACCCAGGCTGAGAGGATTTTGCTCGTAAGCCCCCATCGAACCGCAGAGAGGCGCCTGGTCGATCCCACACCCAAGATCGATGACGTAATCGTATGGGTCGTACTAACAGGGAGACCAAAGTGGGCCGTGAACAGCAGTACACTCGCCGCTCCTGTTTCGGCCGCGAATCCGTGAACCGGCTCAAGCTTCACGATTTTCATCCCCAGCGTCCGGACAATCCGCCATCCTCCGACTGTCGTCCCTAACCCCATCGCCAACGCGCAGGCCACGATCACCCAGGTCGGCACTTCAGACGAGGTCAAATGCCCGGATGCCACCAGGGCCAAGGTAATCACACCCATCACTTTTTGGGCATCGTTCGCCCCATGGCTGAACGCCATAAAGCTCGCCGAGAGGAGCTGCAACCGGCTGAACACCTTGGTCGCCACGCCTCGTTGAACCCGGAAAAAGACCCAACTGACCGTCACCATGATGAGGAACCCCATGCCAAACCCGAAGAGCGGGGAAAGAACCATTGCCTCGAGAATGGCGCGCAGCCCTTTGAACTGGACGACCGTCCAGCCACCGTGGGCCACCGCCGATCCGACAAGTCCACCGATCAGCGCGTGCGAGGAACTGGTCGGCAACCCTAGCAGCAGCGTGAAGAGATTCCACAAAATCGCTCCTCCCATCGCGCCGGCGACCACCGTGTTCGTAATCGCATCGGGGTAGACGATGCCCCCGCCGATCATTTTCGCCACGGCGGTCGAAAAGAAGGCCCCCGCGACATTCAACGCGCCGGCCAGCAGCACTGCGGTTAGGGGACTCAAAACACGAGTCGAGACCACCGTCGCCACCGCGTTGGCGCAATCATGCCAGCCGTTTGAAAAGTCGAACAGGAGAGCCAGTATCACCGTGATAAGCAGCAGGCCGGTCAGTTCAGACATGTGAAGTCCAGATTGTCAGGAAGGAAAGCCGGTCGGTTTAACAGGCTGTGGACAGCCCTGGCATTCACCCCTCTAGGGCCACCGCACGGAAGGAGTCGTTCCCCAGCCTGCTAGGTTTGTTTGAGGACAATGCGCTCGATGACGTTCGCAACGTCCTCGCAACGGTCGGTCCCTTCCTCAAAAGTTTCGTAGATCTCTTTCCATTTGATGACGGAGATCGGATCTGTTTCCTTCTCAAACAATTCTGAAATGGCATCGCGCGATACACGGTCGGCCTCGTTCTCTAGACTGTTCACTTGCACACCATACTCCTTGATCTGCGCGTGGGACATACCGATCCGATCCACCCCACGCCCCACCGCGACAGAGGCCTGGTACAGAATATCGGCGAGCCGAATCGCCGACTCGGTCGGTCGCGTGATCTTGTACATCAGGAATCGGTCCGCCACCGCTTCCACCGCGTCCAGGATGTCGTCCAGCGCGCTGGCCAGATCATGGATGTCTTCGCGGTCGATAGGGGTCATGAACGTCTGATTGAGACGCAACGCAATGTCGTGGGTAATGCCGTCTCCCACATGCTCCACTTCCTTGATCTTCTTGGCCTTGTCGTGCAGGTCACGAAAATCTTCCATCATATCCTTCAGGAGGCGACTGCCTTCAATCACGTTATGGGCCGCCTGCTTAAATAAATCGAAAAAAGCTTCCTCTTTCGGAATCAGGCCAAAAATCATGATCGGTGCTCCTGGAGCCTAAAATTGTCCTGGTCTTCCCTCATAGCTGCGTGTCAAGCGGATTTGAAACCTGCAGTCGGTTTCGCCCCAGACGGCTACCACCGCACGAGACTCGCCGCCCAGGTCAGACCCCCGCCAAAGCTGCCCAGCAACACGAGATCACCAGACGTGATTTTCCCGTTACGCACCGCCGCATCGAGTGCGATGGGTAGAGAGGCCGATGATGTGTTGCCATAGTACTCGATCACCGACGAAAGCTTTTCCTGTGGAATCCCCAGACGATCTGCGACCTGGGTCAGAATTCGACCATTGGCCTGATGGAGGACCACCTGCTTGATATCGCCGAGATGAACCCCGAACTCTTTTAAGATGTCCTGTACCGCCTGCTCAATCCGCCGGATCGCCACTCGAAAGAGCGAGGCCCCCTGCATGCGAAGCACATGCTCTCGCCTGGCAAGCGTATCGAGAGACGACGGTGTCCGCGACCCACCGGCAGGGATACGAATCAGGTCGTGCCGCGACCCATCTGCCTGCAGTCTGACCCCTAAAATCCCATACCACTCTGGGCTTCGATCTTCTTCACCTCTCAAGATAACGGCGCCCGCCCCATCACCGAACAGCATGGCCGTCGCCGGATCCTTGGGATCGAGAAAGCGAGACTTTACTTCCGATGCCACGACGAGACATGTCTTGACTTGCCCGCTGAGAATCATGGCCTGTCCTATGGAAAGCCCATAGAGAAACCCTGAACAGGATGCGGACACATCAAACGCCCCCACAGTTTTGCACCCCAACCCGCGCTGAACAGAACAGGCGGTTGAGGGGAAAACCATGTCAGGGGATGTCGTAGAAAGGATGACGGCGTCGAGGGTGGAAGCCTCGCAGCCGGCGGAATCGAGGGCCCGACGCCCAGCCTCAATCGCCATGTCGGAAGGGGCTTCGTGGTCTGCCGCCCATCGACGCTCTCGAATACCGCTCAGTCGCTGAATCTGGGCCGGCGGTAGTCCTAGCGGAAGGGCAACTTCCTCATTCGTGACGACCCG
>JACPZN010000435.1 GCA_016195505.1 Nitrospirota bacterium
GGCGCGCACACCATGGCGAAGAAAACTCGCCGTTGAAAAACACCGCGCCGTCGAGTTTCACGGCCTTGAGCACGTCAGACAACACATCCATAGGGAGTCCTGCCAGGAAGAACGGGCGCCGGCTAAGTGAGCCGGACGTCCGGATAAACGATCCGCGAGTTTAGCACTCTGCTGATAAGAGAGCCAGACGTGCTGATAAGACATGATAACGCCTGTCTCGTATAGTGCGAGCAGAGACAGCGCGGCAATGCTGCGGTATGAACTTCATCTTGAGGGGAGGAGGCCATGATGACAAGCATGACGATCGCGGAAGTAGACAGCGTGAAGGCTCGTCTCAAATCGATCTGGACGGCTGGAGACTACGATCGATTCTCGCGGTACATGGAAGGCAGCGCGCGTGAATTTTACGAACGGCTCAACATCGCGCCTGGATGTCAGCTGTTGGACGTCGCCTGTGGCTCCGGTCAGCTGGCGCTGATGGCGGCGAAGGACGGTATCGAGGTCACCGGCGTGGATATCGCGGTTAACTTGGTGGAGCGCGCGCAGACACGCGCGCGGGCGGAGGGGCTGAAGGCTCGCTTCGAAGAAGCCGATGCCGAATCCCTCCCGTTCGATGATGCGAGTTTCGACGTGGTGGTGAGTCTGCTCGGCGCGATGTTCACCCCGCGGCCCCAGCTGGTTGCTCAGGAATTGTTCCGTGTGTGCGTGCCCGGAGGCACCATTGCCATGGCCAATTGGACGCCGCAGGGGTTCATCGGGCAAATGTTCAAGTGCGTGGCGAAATTCATCGCTCCGAGTGGAATGCCCTCGCCGGTCTTGTGGGGCGACGAAGCC
Organism: Nitrospirota bacterium; assembly: GCA_016195505.1. Classification (GTDB taxonomy): domain Bacteria; phylum Nitrospirota; class Nitrospiria; order Nitrospirales; family Nitrospiraceae; genus Nitrospira_D. The sequence goes on from JACPZN010000435.1 coordinate 835, forward strand.
GTCGTCCGTGAGCGGCTTGGCCACGGACTCTCGGAGCTCAACCTCACGAGGCGGCAGTATCTGTTTGACTATCCGTTCCCACCGTCCGAGGTCGTGGAATTCTTTCGCCTGAATTACGGGCCGACCAATCAAGCGTTTGCGTCGCTCGATGAGGCCGGCCGCATCCAGCTTCGTCGGGACCTCGAAACGTTGTGGTCAGTTCACAATCGGGCTGAAGGGGGAAGTACGACGGTTTTTGCAGAGTATTTGGAAGTGATCGGCGTCCGAGCCTGACACATTACATAGGAGGGAGAAGAACATGGCACAGCTCAACTCAATACACGATCAGCAGCAAGCGGCTCTGTATGACATGAACAACGTGAGCAAGATGAAGCTGCTCTCCATCCACGCACCGGAAGCCATGAGGGCCTTCGTGGCCTTCGACAAAGCGGCGTTGGCCGAGGGTGCAATACCGGGCAAATACAAGGAACTGATCGCGATGGGCGTCGCCTTCACGACACAGTGCCCGTATTGTATCGACATCCATGTCAACAAGGCACGGGAGTGGGGTGCATCCGATCAGGAAATTGCGGAGTGTGTCCTGATCGCGGCGGCATTACGCGCTGGCGGGGCGGTCACGCACGGCACACATGCCATGAAGGGAATCTAAGAGGCTGGGCAGTCGGATCCTGCCCACCATGTATCAACATACGATATGTGTATTCCAAATTCGGAACCGACAAGGAGGTCGCCATGAAACCATTACGAGTGCTCTCGTTGACCTTGGGGCTGCTGTTCACAGGCACAACTCTCGCGTCGGCGGAAATGCTTGCGCTTCTCAATTATGAGAGCAAGCCTAACCAACCGGTGAGACGAGAAGGGATTGCGATCATGGACATCGATCCTGAGTCTGCGGACTTCGGGAGGATTCTGATGGAGATTCCGCTTCCATCCGATCTCGTGGCACACCACATCTTCTTTAACCGGGACCGGAGTAAAGCCTATGTCACGGCCCTGGGGAAAAGCATTCTGCATGTCGTGGACCTCACGAAGTTTCCCTACCGGCTCCGCGCGATTGACGTACCGGACTGCCAGGTCGGCGAGGATCTCGTCGTCTCGGAAGATAACCAGACCTGGTACCTCACCTGTATGGGCTCCAGCAACGTGATCATGGGCGATGCTGTGAAGGACCGGCCGATCAAGACGGTCAGCGCGGCGGAACCGGCCGCGGCCGCGATCCTCTACCCACACGGCATTGCGATCCACAACGGCATCGACCGCGTCCTCGTCACCAGTACGGTCAAACCGGATATGTCCGACCAGGGGGACTCGGTCACCGTGCTGGAAGCGAGTAGCGGGAAGGTGCTCTCGACGCACAAGATCGGGTCGAAGCCGGCTCCGGCCAAATCGGCTCCTGTCGAAATCGTGTTCAGCCCCAATGCCAATCCCCCGGTGGTGCACATCACCAATATGTTGGAAGGCACACTGTGGGCCGGAGTCTGGGATCCCAAGAGGAACGCATTTTCGTTCCATCAGATCGATGACTTTGGGCCACGTCAGCAGGGCATGCCGCTGGAGATGCTCTATAACGCGAAGGGGGACCGGTTGTTCGTCACGACGGCCAAACCGGGGTTCGTCAATCTGTACGACAACAGCGATCCGCGGCAACCGAAGTTTCTCAAGACCATCACTGCGGCCGCCGGCGCTCACCATAGCGTGCTGTCGCCCGACGAACGGTATCTGTTCGTCCAGAATAGCCTGCTCAATCTGGAGGGTCTGAGCGATGGGTCTATCACGGTGATCGATCTGAAGCAGGACAAAGTCCTGGGAAGCATTGATACACTGAAGGCGCAAGGGTTCAACCCCAACTGCATCATGCTGTTGCCCAATCATTTTCAGCCGGGCGGATTGCGCGCCAGCCGGGTAGTCGAATGAGCGGGTGGTAAGACCAATCGAAGCCAAATGGAGGTCAACGTGGACATGTGCTTGCATGAAAGTGCAGACACGTGTTCGCCACCCTTCTAGTCACCGGATCTGAACTTTAAAGAATTGCTTGGAGCGCGCATCCCGACAGTTAGCGACCGGCGAACGTGTGAGGACGTCGGGGGGGGAATGGGGTCGGAGGGCGTGGCGTCTGCTGGGGGTGTCGGATGGCAAGACCGGACCCTCATTCTCGTCTCTCGTTTGTCTGGTTTGTCTTGTCTATTTTGTGCGGCAAGCCAACTAGACAAGCTAAAGAAACCAGATGAACCAAACAAACTAGACGAGCTGGACCGCCACGCGCCGGGAAATAGTACTGCCACTTTTTTCTTTCGGACAAGAGAAGTTTGTGACATCGTTGAACCATGTCGAAGTTTACGATCATGCAGACCATTTCATAATTGATTACTGAACAGGCGATGGTGGGTTCGTCTTTTTGGGAAGCTGTCTCATGCTCGTAATGATTACCGACACGATTGAGCAAGGTCATCAAACAGCGGCGTCCCTGGTCGCCCAGGCGATCAAGAAGAATCCGACCTTGCGACTCGGGTTAGCTGCAGGCAATACACCGATTGGTTTCTATCAGGGCCTAGTACATCTGCACCGATCGACGCATCTTGATTTCTCGGGCGTGGAATTCTTCAGTCTTGATGAATTCCTTGGGCTACCCTCCGAGAGCTCCATGAGTTATGAAGCCTTCTTTGATCAACACTTGTTCCGACATGTCAATGCTGATCCTGCTCATATCCATTTGCTAAAGGGAGAGCCTCACGGAGACATCGTTTCGTATTGTCACTCCTATGAGCGGCTGATTCATGACCGCGGCGGTATCGATGTTCAGCTGCTAGGCATCGGGATAAATGGCCATCTGGCATTCAATGAACCGATGTCGAGTTTCAGGTCTCGCACGAGGATGTGCCTACTGAGTCCCGAGACCAGAGAAAACCTTTCCCGGACTTTCCATGAAACGGAGGTGCCTGAATGGGCGATCACGATGGGCCTCGGTACGATTGCCGAGGCTCGAACTCTATTGATGCTGGCATTCGGGAAAGAAAAGGCAAAGGCTATCGCCCAAGGTGTAGAAGGACCATTAACTGCTGCAATCCCCGCCTCTTCCATTCAATTGCATCCAAATGCCGTCGTGATTCTCGACCCAGCAGCCGCTGGGGATCTCAAATACAAGACATATTATCGGCAGCAATCATCTCATTTGGCCATGTTGCTGCCACGCGGCCTTGCGTAATCGCTCCATGGCGCTTGAAAACTGTGAGTGGCCCGCCACGCGCCGCGAATTGGGTTCGGGTGCCGTGTCGTTTCGCGTTCTCACAAGCCGACTCTGGAGAAATCGATGTACCCGCGTTCGACGTTGGTGCTCATGAGTTCCACTCGCGCCGTGTCTCCGACATCGAGGCCGCTCGCGCCCGTGACCAGTTTCCCTTCGACTGGCGGCTCAAGGAGCCGGACCCACGTGCCTTTGTCTGAGGTACCCGTCACAATGGCGTCAAACCGCTGCCCAATCCGCGATTCGAGCAGCAAGGCGGCGGCGGATTTGCGGAGCTGCCGCTCAACTCGTTCCGCATCGTCTTCTTTCTCTGTGCAGTGGCCGGCAAGATACTCCAGTTCGTCCGGACGGTACGGCGTGGGCGCGCCAGCCAGTGTCGCTTTGATCAGCCGCTGGGTGATCAGATCGGGAAAGCGCCGGTTGGGAGCCGTGGAATGGGTATACCCTTTCACCGCAAGCCCAAAATGTTCGGGAGCGCCATCCTTCGACTGATCGAGCACATATTCCCCTCGGCCGATGAGCTTCACAATGGCCAGTGACAGATCCGGAAACCTGAGGGGGTCGGCCTGCCGCCGCTTGACGAGAAACGCTTCAAGCGCACGCGCGTTCGGCTCTCCCGGTAGGGGCTCGCCCCAGCGTGCGGCCACCTCGACGATCCGCTGCCAGCGTTCGGGAGATCGCAGGATGCGACGAAATGAGGGCACCCCCTTGCCCTTGAGATAGGACGCAGTCACCTGATTGGCCGCAATCATAAAATCTTCAATCAACTCCTTGGCGCGATTCTTCTGTTCCACCCTGAGCGCGGTCAGCACCTCTCCCTCAAAGACGGCTCGTGGCTCAATAGTCTCCAGACTCAAGGCGCCCTGCTGGTGTCGCCTGAGCTTGAGCCGCTGTGCAACCTGGTCTTGGAGGCGGAGTTGCGCATCGAGACCAGAGACGGACATGACTCGTTCAGGCGCAGGCGCGGATCCCGCGAGCCACGCGGCGACGCTATTGTAGGCCAGCTTCGCGTGGTTGCGGACAAGAGCCGGATAGAGAGCGGAGCTGAGAACTGCCCCATCCTCCGCGACCACGATCTCCACGACAATCGCGAGGCGGTCTTGTCCTTCGCCAAGTGACGTCAGATCAGTGGAAAGCTTCTCCGGCAGCATGGGGAAGATATCGCCGGAGGTATAGACCGACGTCGTATTGTGCTTGGCATGCGTATCCAGGGCGGAATCCTTCGTAACCAGCGCATCCACGTCGGCAATCGCGACCAGAATTTTCACGGACCGATCAGGAAGTGGACGGGCTACGGTCAGCTGGTCGAGGTCTCGGGAATCGTCGTTGTCGATCGAGGCCCACAACAGCCCCGTCAAGTCACGCATGTTGGAGCGTTCGTTGGTTGCGGAGGTCTGGATGTGGGCCAGTTCGGCCATCGCCGCAGCCGAAAAATCCGGCAACAAGCCGCGCTCAATCATGGCACGACGGGCGATGCCTTTAAGATCTGTGCGATGACTGTGCATATGTTCCTCAGTATGGAATGAGACCGCAACGGATTGCGGGAATGAAAGGAACTCATGAGTGCATAGCTATAGCACGAACAGGGAGCGAATGGTCTAGAGCTGTTGGCGAGAAGGAAAGAGCGTATCTGGTAAAGCGCGAAGCGTATTTCGCAAGCCAGAACGAGCATCGGTTGCGAACGACGAGGTACGAGAGACGAACGACGAATCGGAGAGCCGGCCAGCCACGCGCCGGGAAATTCAGAATGTCTCCATTTTTTCTCCTGACTCAAGCGATGATCCGTTGGGCACAAGCACGATCTTGCCCGTGACGCCCCCCGTCCCGAGCAACTCGTGCGTGTGCCTTGCCTCGGAAAGGGGCAAGCGCTGGGCGATGAGCGGCTTGATCTTCTGCTGTTGAAGGAGTTCAAACAAGGCGATCAAATCCTGTCGAAACAATGCCGGTTTCAGCCGTTTGAGCCATTGGATGCTGTAGGGGACCACCCGTTTCCGGCCTGGGAGAAGCCAGCCGCCTGCAATATACAGCCCGAAAATGGCGATTGCACGAAAGCGATGACGACCACCTGAACGACCCGAAGCCAATCGTCCCCCGCGTAGCGAGCCAGTAAGGCCATAGGCCACGACCGTCCCGCCAGAACGGAGAGCTTTGCGGGAACGCCAGATATGCGTGCCACCGATGCTCTCAAAGACGGCGTCTACACCCTCACCCGTGAGGCGGCGAATTTCTTTCACGAAGTCCTGATGCTGATAATCAATCGGGATACCGCCCAGGACGGAAACGGCCGACGCCCCTCGCGATGAACAGGTCCCGTACATCTCCAGCCCGGCGAGGCGCCCCAGCTGCAAGAGCGCCGAGCCGACCCCGCCTGCCGCGCCGTGAATCAACACGCGCTGGCCCGGTCTAACCTTGGCGGAACGATGCAGCATCTGGTACGCCGTGACGTAGTTCAGCACAAGGCTGACAGCCTCGGCGGCGTCCAACCCAGACGGCACCGGAACCAGTTCACCTTGCGGCAGGCAGACGAACTCCGCGTACGCACCGCTGATCGGCAGCGCGGCAACGATTTGGCCTGGTTCGATTCCAGAGATACCGGCGCCGAGCCGATCCACCATGCCGATCAGATCCCACCCCGGCGTGAAGGGCAGCGGGGGCGTTTCGGGATGAATGCCCTCGCGCATCATCAGGTCGGGCAAGGAGACACCTGCGGCCAGCACTCTTACCCGCACTTCACCGTCCTTCGGCTCGGGGCACTCTTCTTCAACCACCTCAAGTGCATCGGGCCCGCCGTAGTGAGTCACGATAATGCGCGTGTGTTTCACGGACCGCTTTCTCGCTTGCCGGGCGCTCGACGTTGTGCGGCGTAACTATTGAGGATACTGACCGGCATGGTGCGCCGATACCGCGAGCCATTCCTGGCTCAGTTCTCGAGTTAGTTCATAGACGCGTTAACTATATCCACAAGGCAGCGTGGGTGTGCGATAGGGACCGGCTAGCTCCCTTATAACTGAATAACTGAGAGCTGCGCGCGCGGGGAATTCATCCTGACCCCTTTTCTCCTCACAGATTCACTGAACCTTTTCTGATCCGCTCAATGAGCGTCGAGGGAGTGCAGGGACCGGATTGTTGTTGGTCACTCGCACTGAAATATCTGCTTGCACATCGCCTCGCACTTGCTCGACCGCTCGTCACAATGGACCAAACAGGCGCTATCGCTTAGGCACTGACTCCGGCACCTCAGACTGTCCGCCGTGCACTTCCCCCGGCACTGCCTGCACCTCATGTCTTCGGCCACCATCACGCCATTGATCGACGGCCGTTGCTCATTGACGTCCTCGCTATACCGATACTCGTGTCTCGTGAACGTGCTGCACCCTGTGGACGTTTCTTTGATGAATGCGACCATGCCATATGGCCCGTCGGCAGTCGGTCTGTCATTCGACTGTGCCCAGACCATTCCCGCATTCACGATGACCACAAGTGCTAGGAGAAACTGAGAGCGTCCGACCTGCGACTTCCTCATGGCGAGCTCCTTAGCCCAAGTGAATAAAAA
>JACPZN010000433.1 GCA_016195505.1 Nitrospirota bacterium
CTGGTCACAGGTTCCTTTCCGGCCAACCACCGTCACCGGTTCGATTGGTGCTTGACCTCGATTTCACGCAAACTTTGTGTGTAGGGCCCGCAAATTTCTTTGGCCTTGGGAGGGTCATCCTGATACTTCGCCAGACAGAGGCGATAGGCTTTCAGTAATTCTGCATGCTCATCCTGAATATCGGCCTTCGACTTCAGCACGCGATATTCTTCATAGTAGTGGCAGCCAGTCAACGAGACGACAAAAGCTACGAGCCCAACCATCAAAACCACATTCTTCATCAATGTACCCTCAGCAGACACAAAAAAGGACTTGGAACCTCTCGGGCTCTCAAGTCCATGCATTTCCTCCGCGCAACGCTTTTACACCTAACGCTTCACGCCTCACGTTTCACGAGTTTTTGGAGCGGGCGATGGGACTTGAACCCACGACAACTTGCTTGGGAAGCAAGGACTCTACCGCTGAGCTACGCCCGCTCGCTGAAGTGAATCCTACGCTGAGGCTCTTTACCAAGTCAAGGAACGCGCCACTGTCGCACCCGTTCGACGACCGCAAATTTTCGTCGACCGACCTTCAGCCGGTACTGCCGGCCAGTCACGATGGTCAGGACCGTATTGGCATCGCTCTGTTTGTGTCCGTCAACCTCTACTCCGCCTTGAATGATCAGCCTCCTTGCCTCGCTCTTACTGGGTACTAGTCCGGTTTTTGCGACGAGATCCACAAGACCAATCGACTGTCCATCCTTCAAGTCGGTAAGACTGACCGTAAGCCGCACGTCCGGCTCATCGGGAAACTCCCGCTCTTGAAATTTCTGCTGGAACTCGTCTCTCGCCCGCCGGCCGGCTTCGGCGCCGTGATAGCGGGCCACGATCAACTCCGCGAGGGATTGTTTGGCTTCCATTGGGTGAAGCGACTTGACGTGGCCAAGGTCCTCCGTCGTGAGCAACTCATAGTAGCGATGCATAAGGGCATCACTTATCGACATAACCTTCCCGAATATGTCGCCCGGTTTGTCTTCGAGCGCGATGTAATTGCCCGCACTCTTGCTCATCTTCTTGACGCCATCCGTTCCCTCCAGCAGCGGCATCGTAATAACGACCTGAGATTCCTGACCAAAGTCCCGCTGCAGCTCGCGCCCCACCAAGAGATTGAACTTCTGATCAGTCCCACCCAGCTCCACATCCGCCTTCAGTGCGACTGAATCGTAGCCTTGCACCAGCGGATACAAGAACTCATGGACGCTGATCGGCTTCTGCTCGTGATAGCGCTTATGAAAGTCATCTCGCTCCATCATCCGAGCCACCCGATAGTGTGCGGCAAGCTGGATCAACCCTTCCGCCGTCATTGGTGCCATCCAACGGCTATTGAACTCAATAACGGTTTTCGCCGGATCGAGAATTTTGAAGATCTGTCGCTGGTAGGTCTTGGCGTTCTCCTGCACCTGTTCTTTTGTGAGGGCTTTGCGCGTTTCGGACACACCGGTTGGGTCGCCGATCATGCCGGTAAAATCGCCGATCAGAACAATCACCTTATGGCCGAGATCCTGAAAATGCTTCAGCTTGTGAATCAATACAGTATGTCCCAGATGGAGATCGGGGGCAGTGGGATCAAAGCCGGCCTTGATTCGTAATGGGCGCTTTTCTTTTAAGGAACGCGTAAGTTTCGCTTCCAGTTCGGTCGACTGGATCACTTCCACCGCGCCGCGGAGCATCAGATTAAGTTGCTGCTTTACGTCGCTCATGATAGCGGCTTCTCTGTCCTTCCCTTCGTGCCGGGCGCGGTCACCGTCACCAAGGGTCGGACCTTGGTGAATTTTTTCTGGCCGATACCCTTGACTTGGCGCAACTCGTCGACCGTACGAAATCCACCATTGGATTTTCTATAGACCATGATCCGCTCGGCAAGAACAGGCCCAATACCAGGCAACGATTGAAAATCTTCCGGGCCGGCACGATTGAGGTCCAGTAATCCACGACGCGCCGTCTCGTCAACCAGCACATGACTGTTCGCCGCCCTCGTGTTCAGTGATGCCGATCCACCACTCCTACGGTCTGGTACGATCAACTCAGATTCTGCCGTGATCGGCGTGACAATCGGACTTTCCACCAATGCCGCTGGTTTCAACGAAACCTGCGGAGCCTGCCACCCGATCCAAAACACCACTCCCATCGTCATGGCTAACATGCTGAGCTTGATGAGCAAGGATTGAATCATGTCCCGGTTTTCTTCCGTGCTTGATGAATGGCGGCGCCCCCAACATCATCAGCCGCTTCCATCATCCCTTCAGCGAGTGTGGGGTGGGCATGGATCGTCTTGGCCATCTGCGCCACCGTCACACCACATTCCATAGCGACCGCCGCCTCATGAATCAGATCGGCTGCATGGGCCCCGACAATATGGACACCAAGAATTTTGTTCGTCGCGGCATCGGCAATGACTTTAAAGAGGCCGGTGATATCCCCCGTCGCTTGGGCCTTCCCCAGACCTGCATAGCGAAACCGGCCGATCTTGACCGCCTGATCAGGAGACTTTCCCTCAGCCTGCGCTCGGTCACGAGCCTGCTGCTCGGTCAGACCAACTCGTCCAATTTCAGGCAGTGTGAAGATACCAGCCGGGATCACTTCATAATTGATCGTCCTGTGATGCCCTAGGATATTTTCGACCGCCACTTGCCCCTGCGCCGACGCTACATGAGCCAACATGGCTTTCCCCACAACATCGCCAATCGCATAAATCCCCGGCACGTTGGTTTCCATCTGCTCGTTGACAAGAATCTCACCACGCTGGCCAACCTGCACACCGACCAGTTCCAATCCAATTCCTCGTGAATTCAACCCCCGCCCCACTGAGACCAGCAACTTCTCAGCCGTGACGGTTGTTCCATCCTTGAGATGGGCCTTAACCCCGTGCGGTGAGCGATCCAGCTTCTCAACCGTTGTGCCAGCCAGGACCGTGACACCGCGTTTTTTGAGTTCCCGCTCCGTCACGGAAGAGATCTCTTCATCTTCTAAAGGCAAAACTCTCGACAGCAATTCCACAACTGTCACCTGAGTGCCAAGTCCACTATAGAGGGACGCGAACTCACAGCCTTCGACCCCGGCGCCGATGATCAGAAGTGACGCAGGGATGGTGGTGAGCTCCAGCAACTGTCGGCTCGTGAGCAACTGCTGCCCATCGATTGGAAATTGGGAGAGGTTCGGCCATGACGAACCGGTTGCAATGAC
>JACPZN010000001.1 GCA_016195505.1 Nitrospirota bacterium
CGACAAAGTCACCTCGGTACTCCTGCAGCATGGCGAGTGGTTTGAGGTCGATCCCGGGACGCTGTCGTCGATTCCCGCGGCGAACTTTTTGTCCGGTCACTCCGGAAGCAATGCCTTTGCCTTGAAACGTCATGGGGCCTGTCTCGCATGCCCACGCAGTGCGCTCGTGCTCGTCCGATATTCGACGTGAACGAGAACACAGCAGGGTCCTTCTCCATTCCTGGAGCCGTCTGCCGGCGTCGTTCCAATCCTCTTCGCCATTCCCACGTCGGCCGAGGATTCTGGCAGCCGATCGTTATAGGATGACTTCGCAGGGTTGAAGGAATACTTTGAGCGGAATCTCAAGGCCATGATAGCCGTGAACATGCCTGGTATGGATCTCTCTCACGGCTTTCAGCACCTGTGTCATGTGAATGTGATCGTCTTCGAGCGCGACCATGAACATCGTATTGCGATTGGTCGAGCCGCCGGTCCCGGACACTGTCCCGGTCTGGCCCCGGCCTCCCACGCCAGAAATTACCGTGTAGCCTTTGATCCCCAGGTCCTTAAACAGTGTGAGGATTTCATCTTCAAGCTTCTCCCCGCAGACAATGTTCAGCATCTTCATGATGGTCCTCCTGGACCGTTGTGCCGTTGGTCTGTCGGCCGGTCCTTGATAGGTTGCAGTCGGAAAATGTCGTCAGGAACCGTTTCTGACCCGCTCGCGCCGCTTTCCAAGCGAGGAGTCGGCTCGCGTGACGTGCTGCTCCCCCTTCGAAGGCTCGCCCGCCGGCGCTCCCGCGAGCGGGTCGCTACATCCGCCAAGTCCTGTCTGATTACCGCCGCTTTCCTATCGTCTCTCCTAAGAGTGCTTTCCACTCGTCCCGGCCGATGGCGGGCATGGTCGTGATCTCGATGTGCCCCATCGATGCGTTCATGACCGCGGCCTTCATGGCCGTCTTGTTGTCCGGAAATTCCCAGACCGCGACGACGTCATACTCGCCGAGGCAGTAGTAGGCCTGGACGAGTTTCCCGCCAAGGGCCTTGGCGTTCTGTTTCACCATTTCGGCCCGCTCGATGCCTTTCTCTTTCATGGTTTGCAGTCCATGCTGCGTGAATTTCACGAGGCTGATGTAGGTTTGCATTGCGACCTCCTGGGTGGGGGTGGAGAAGTGAGGACGGTTGTGGGCAAATTCTAGACCTGTTGGATCGTTCGTCACAAGAGGGCAAGAGGGCAAGAGGGCAAGAGGGCAAGAGGGCAAGAGGGCAAGAGGGAAGGACTTGTCCGTCACGGATCTGGCCAACTTGCGCTGTGCTTCGGGAGAGGAGTAGGCTGGGCTCCGCTGGTTGTCCTGCTCGCAACGCTCCTGTGAGATTGTTGCATGGACCTCCGACGGCATCAGCGCTTTCCCGCGCACATTCAGAGCGTACTCTCCGGCCCCCATCGTGGTGAATGGGTTGGTACGATCGTGAATCTGTCGAAGGGCGGCTGCCTCGTCGAGACCGACGGTCAGGTCTATTCGGGTATGCACGTGTCGTTGCGCCTGGATGTGCCCGGTGAGGCGTCACCGATTCTTATTGCGCGGGCGGCGGTGCGTTGGAATCGGAAACGCGAGATTGGCGTGGGTTTCATCTCTGTGGATCCGTCCCACCAGGAACGATTGGACCAGATCCTCGAACGATTGAAATAAAATCTCCAACGTTGAGGATAGATCGCGAGGAGAAGGTAGGGCTCAACGTCTACCGAAAAAAGTAAGTACGCGATTCTCTTTCGTCACGACTTCTTGCCAGGCGAGAAACGCCGCTCTAGGCCTGTTAATTGAGCCATTCTCCCCAGAAAACCCTTAGGGCTGTGGATATCCATACGAGTCTTCGCTTCGACAGGCGCGTCAGCAGCGGCGATTTGACGATGTCAAGCCGGGTTTCCTAGGAATGCGTGAAAAACTCAGGAAGATCCGCTTAGGCCACTATATATGGGGGAGCCCTTGTCAGACGGCAGATGCCTAAAAAATGGGCATTTTGCAGGGTTGACTGTTTAATCCACGCGATCCTATAGTAGCCGTGAACTTGTTCACAGGGTTATCCACAGAACGTGGGGACTGAGATTTTTTATGCCAGGATTGGCTCTGGATTATTCTTCCTCGGTAAATCTTGATGAAACATCGTTCGGATCTTTTCTTGTTCGTGATGCCCGCTATTCTGAATAGGGAAGTTTTTTGATTTCGGACTACTTCCCTATCACTGCTCTCTCGCTCGCAGCTCGTTCAACATCCATCTTCAACACCTACTCAACAATCAACGTACTTGTCATATTCGCGTGGCCCTTGCGTCGACAAATGTAGAGATATGTTCCGGGTGGAGGTGCCATGGCAAGCTGGATGGATTTCCCTGGCTCGAGCACGAGGCCTGGACCGGTCGGTTTCGTGACCCCGCCTGAGGACGGAGTCTTGGCAGCGTATATTATAAGGATGGGGCTGTCGAACTCATGCACTTCCCTGCCGGCATTGTAGATAGTAAGGATGAGTGGAGATGTCGAGCTGATCTGTACGAGCTCGGGCGTAAAACGGAAGTCTTCGGCAGTGAGGGAGACGGTTTGCATCGGTCCATCGCAAGCCGCAACGCTCATCAGGCAGAGGAACAACGGCATAATCGGAAACAGGCTGTTCAAAAAGGCCGTGCAGCAAGGCCGCAGCGGGCGAGGTGCTGAGGCGTACCCTCCGGGGTACGTTGAAGCTCCGAGTGATGCGAGAACGTTGCTGGCGGGCTTTTTCAACAACCTGTCATGCGTAGGAGGGGGCGTTGCCATGCTTCCACTTGATACTGCAGCCGATGCTGGCCTGTTGATCGCTACCGATCGGTTTGCCGGTAAGTACGGCCTCGATTGCGGCACGTAGATCGCGGCCGGTCACTGGCTTGCTATTGCCTGGTCGACTATCGTCGAGTTGCCCGCGATAGACCAGTTTCCGGTCCCGATCAAAGAGATAAAAGTCCGGCGTGCAGGCCGCTCGATAGGCTTTCGCGACGTCCTGTGTCTCGTCATAGCAGAATGGAAAGGTGAAACCGAGGCGCAGGGCCATCTCTTTGAGTCTTGGCGGCGCGTCATCGGGGTACTCCGCCGGATCGTTGCTGCTGATTGCTACGATGCCCAGGGCTCTGTCGCGGTAGTCGCGCCCGATCTTGGCGAGCTCCTGCTCGACATGCACGACATAGGGACAATGGCGGCAAATGAACATCACCAGCAACGCCGTCTTGCCGATGAACGAATCGAGCGAGCAGATTTGACCGCTCACGACGTCGCGGAGCGCGAAGGCTGGAGCTGCGGTGCCGAGCGGGAGCATGACGGATGCCATACTCATCAGGAGTGCCTCCATCCTCGCGGCATGTTGAAAAGCGCCACGGCTGTCAGCGGACCTGTCAACATGCTAGGCTCCTGTCAGTTGGATCACTGGAGAGGGAGGCGCAACCATGAAACCAGGCTATCGGTTAATCATTGTCGATACAGCCGGCGTCTTGGTGCCAGAGTTCCAGCTGACGGAAAACGCTCTGGCTCAACCGGATCAATTTGTCGCCGCCATCAAGCAATCCATAGAACAGGTCGAAGAGGAGGAGCCGTGAGACTGCTGGAAGCGTATCCGGCGATTCTACAGGCTGCGTGTGAGAGAACGCCCGGTCTACTCCGTCTGTTGTGTCCCGCCTTCCCAGAGCTTGATGGTGCGATCCCAGGAGGCGCTGGCGAGACGGCGGCCGTCAGGTGAAAAGGTAATGCATCGCACTCCACCCGTGTGGCTCTTGATGGTCCTGAAGTTGCGACCTGTGGCGAGGTCCCAGAACTTGATGGTCTGGTCGTCGCCGGCGCTGACCAATACTTTTCCGTCAGGCGACACGGCCAGGCTGCGGACCCAGCCGGTGTGGCCGGTAAGGGTTTTCTTTTCGACGACCGTGGGCATCTCGAAGATCTTGATAGTGGTATCCCGGCTGCCTGTTATCAACAGCTTGGCGTCCGGCGTGAACGTCATCGCGCCGATCCAATAATCCATTGGCTTTTGGAATCCGCCGTCGTCTTCGACGAAGTAGCCGCGGGTTTCAGTGGTGTCGTCCGCATCCCGCCGCCAGTGCCCGTCGTGCAATACTTTTTCTTCGCCGCTCGGGAGCACTTCCCAAATTTTAATCTTTCCGATGTCGGTTCCGTGGGCGAGATGAATGCCGTCTGGTGAGAAGGCGACGCAGACGGACCAGTGGTGATCATACTCGTCCTTGCCGAGGAGCGTCATCAATTCGGTGCCGGTGGTGACTTCCCAAATCTTGATGTCTTTGTTATGGCTGCCGCGCGCGAGCATGAGGCCGTCGGGAGAGAGGGATAGGCTGCACACGTTATGATCGTAACGCGTGAAGAGGAGCTTTGTCGGCTCGCCGGTCTTGCCGTTCCACAGGCGAATGGTACGATCTTCGCTGCCGGTGGCAAGCGTCTGTCCGTCCGGAGTAAAGACGACAGCCCGGATATCGTTGGTGTGGCCACGGAGCGAGCGCAGAAGCCGGCCGGTTTCGATGTCCCACATGCGGACAAGGCGTTCGGCGCCGCCGCTGGCGAGCGTCAGCCCGTCGGGCGAGAAGGCCACGGCCCAGATGCCGTGCGAATGGCCTCGAAATGTGTTGATTTCACGGCAGCCGGTTTTCCAATACTCCAAGAAATCGAGAGGGGAGGCCGGCACCCCGCCGACTGGTGACCCTGAGAGCGTACTCGGCACGGGCGGGGTGATCGTGTGTTCGGGCATGACAACCTTCTTCCTTGCCTGAGGACCCACTGGCCATGGTCCTTGATTGCAAATTAGCTGGGCCAGTATAATTCCGCTGCGGGATCGTAAGAGATGCGCTGCGGCCAAGTCAAGCCGGCCGCCCGAACCTATAAGCTCGACGATTCGCCGCGACCCGCTGTTTCCCGGGCTTATTTTCAACCGTTCGAGGACTCTTCGTGGACATCAGGTTTCAACCAGCATTGCTTCAGGAAGTGATCGACTCCTTCGTCGAAAAGACGGAACGGGAAGGAGACCCCTCCTATTATAAGGAGTTCCATGAATATGCCGACCCGATTTACGAGAAGTTCATTCTTGAAGACCGGGAAGGGGAGTTCAAGAAGCTTTATCAGTATCTCTTTGGCACGTGGGGTTTCTCGGATATCGTACGCGACTCCTTTAATGAGTATCCGTTGCTGAAGGAAAAGGTCGGGATCGTTCTGGTCAAGGGCGTGCTGAAAGAAGATCAGGAAGGCGTCGACATTCTGCGCAAGTGGGGATCGGTGGAAAAAGAATTGGCCAGAGAGTTTGAGGAGCGCGGCATGAAAGGTGTCGGGATCAAGCTGATCCCTCGCCGGTTTTACGACCCAGCGCTCACGCGCTACTGCCGGCATGAGCTGATGCATATCTCCGATATGATCGATTCGGCGTTCGGGTACGATCCGGATACGAAGGTTGGGCAGAATCCCGGCGAAGAAACATTAATCTTGCAGCGGTACCGCGTGCTCTGGAGCTTGAGCGTGGACAGTCGGCTGGTGGCGGCCGGTCGTGAGCCGATGCTCAGCAAGGAGGATCGGTTCAAAGAATTCCGGTCATGGTACCGGAAAATTCCACCGCCTCAATTGAAGTCGGTGTTCGAAGGGCTTTGGCAGACTTCGTATTTTACGCATTCCGAGTTGATCGAAATGGCCACCGACACGCTCCGGGTGATGGATCGCGCGGTCGATGTGGAGGGCGGCGAAGTCCCGGAGAGCGAAAATAAGGTCATGCTCATGCCGGGGTTCCCCTGTCCGCTCTGCCGATTTCCCACCTATTCATGGGTGGAAGACATGGGCAT
>JACPZN010000414.1 GCA_016195505.1 Nitrospirota bacterium
GCCAAGTATCGAGCCGAAGAGAACATTCCGTCTGCCAGCCAACGAAAACGGTTCTTCTAATAGCGCTTGTTTGAGTGAAACTGCATTCATTCCAAACTCGGAGGAGGGCATGAAACTGAGACTCACTGGTCGGCATATGGACATCACACCTGCGCTCAGGGACTATGTGGAAACGCGGTTTGGGCGCCTGGACCGTTATGGGTTAAAGGTAGGATCTCTCCAAGTCGTGTTGGGAGTCGAAAAACTTCAGCATAAGGCTGAGGTGGTGGGAGCAGTGAACGGCAAGCGGATGCAGGCTAAGACGTCGACTCGAGAGATGTATGCCACGATCGATGCACTCGTTGATCGGGTCGATGCGCAGTTTCGAAAATGGAAAGAGCGGCTTGTCAACCACAAACCAAACAGAACCAGAAAGCCATAGAGTCAGGCCTGCTTCCAATCGAGGGGCAGCACGAAGAGACTTTCGAAGGGATGCCGACTCTCCTCATGCTTTTTGTCGATGAAGGACAGAGGTGGATGAGAACACGACTCTCTGACTGCACTTTGTGAGTGCTGAGAATGGGGAGAGTTCAGATGTTCAACGATTGGTCAACAATCGACTTGCTGTCGTCGATCCCTACCCAAGGGCAGTGGGTGTGTACCCTCCTTCATTGATGCCCTGAGAAAAGTGCCAGGGCGATTCACATTTGCCGACGGTGGTGGCGTTCCACTCGTGTTATTCCGGATGCCGTCTTGTTGACTCGAGAGCGGGTTCATTTGCGTCGAAACCGGGGTGTCATGGCACGACTCAATCTGGTGATCATCAGCGGATTATCTGGCTCTGGCAAGTCCCATGCGCTTAAGGCGTTTGAGGATGCCGGCTATTTCTGCATTGACAATCTTCCCCCGGCTCTACTGCCCACCTTTGTCGAGCTTTGTAACCAACAGAACGGCGAGATCACCAACGTGGCGCTGGGCGTCGATATACGGGAGCGTGTGTTTTTTTCAGATCTCGTCGGCATTCTCGAGCGTGTAAAAACACTCGGGTATTCCGTCCATTTACTATTTCTTGAGGCCCGCGAAGAAGTCTTGATAAGACGGTTTTCTGAATCGAGGCGCCCGCATCCCCTCTTGCCGCATCTCCCTGTGCTGGAAGGGGTCCGATTTGAGAAAGAGCGAGTGGCGGAGCTTCGGCGGCACGCTGACCGTATCATCGACACCTCCGACCTGACGGTGCATGAACTGCGAGATCTGCTTATCAAGCAGTTTCAGAGAGAGCCGGTCGACAGAAAGCTGACCATTTCACTGCTGACCTTCGGCTATAAGTTTGGCGTGCCCTACGACATCGACTTGTTATTCGACGTGCGGTTTCTCAAGAATCCCTATTTCGTACCTGATCTGAAGCCCCTCCCAGGAGATGATCCAAGAGTTCGTACCTTTGTCCTGACGGATCCCGATGCTGTAGCGCTTATCGGGCAACTCGAAGGGCTGCTCAAGTTTCTCATCCCATTCTTTGAACGGGAACAGCGCAGCTATCTGACGATCGCAATTGGGTGTACCGGTGGCCGACATCGCTCGGTGGCGGTGGCCGGGCGACTACAGGAAAGCCTCTCCGCCATGGGCTATGATGTGGCCCTCAAACACCGAGATATTCAAAAAGCATAGGCTAGGCAGGAATAGCCGCGACCTCTGGCCTACTCGCCAACTCTACTTGTAGGGGTTTGCTTGACAGGTAGAGCATATTGACTATACTTAGCCTTGTGCACATTCAAGCCCGTCTTCCTAGGGCAACATCTCAACGCGATGAAGCGAATATCATCTTCCAGGCAAGCGGGGTTTAAGACGTATCAAGTGTGTGACCTATTCGACATTTCAAAAGCGACCCTCTTTCGATGGGAACGGGAAGGAGTCATTGCGGAGCCTCCTCGCGATTGGAGAAACTGGAGGCTCTATACGAAGAAGAATGTGGATGAAATCAAGAAAGTTATTCGCGCACGGAAGATTGTCGTGTAGAGTGGCAGGTAATGCACATGCTGAGTTCATTCAAAAACATATTTGAAACAGATCTGATCTCACTGCTGACACCCCGTCGGCAGCTTGTGGGGCTTGACATCGGATCAAGCGCGATCAAGCTGGTCCAGCTGAAGGAGAGCAAGGGGCGGTACTTTCTTCAAAAGTTTGGCGTGAAGCCCCTTGAACC
>JACPZN010000411.1 GCA_016195505.1 Nitrospirota bacterium
GGACCAGGGCATTCCCACCAGGCCTCGTGAATGGCGCGCCATTCACCCAGACACCATCTATGGCCGAGAGACCGAGGCGTTCTTGTCGCTGTATCGACGCGACTTGGAAGCAGCCGGTATCGAGATGGACCGTTGGGCAGCTGAACAGGTAGAGATGCGCCTAGGTTATGCGCGTCGCCTAGCGCGGCGGCTGCGGGCGGTGCGGTCGTCGATCAAGATGATGGGCGTGCGCTGGGAACCCTGGATGCAGCTTGTGATGCTCTACTACTACTATCCCGAGAAGTTAGCCGGCGCCAAGCCATGGGTGAAACAGCTGGCGGAAATTCTTGTCGCTTGTGAACAGTTCGAAGCTTACAGCAATCGGCGCCGGGGTCGTGATTATTACGTCCGGAAGAAAGAGACAATCATTGACGCCTTCGTGTATTTGGAGAAGTTGGAACGAGAGGGCATTCTGGGCCGCGATGTCATAAAGGCAATGAAGCATCTGGCGGCAGAGGGTGCCTTCGACGAAATCATTGCCGATGCACGTCAGCACGGCCTGACATCCAAAGAACGCGCTCTCCTTCGCCGAATGGAGCATTGACCATGGCTGTGAAAACAGTTCCTCTTCGGATCGCCATGCGCGGGGGAACTCACATCGAGAATGTCACAAAATTGGTTCAGGAGGCGCTGGCTGGTGCGAAGCTCACCGCCGGGATTGTCACGGTGTTTGTGAAGCACACGACCGCTTCTATTATGGTGATTGAAGATGAGCCTGGTATCAGGGCCGATACGAAGACTTTCTGGGACCGGGCGGTGCCGGCCGATCAGCAGTGGCAGCACAACGCGAGAAATCCCGGTGAAGACAATGCTCACAGCCATCTCCGTGGGCAACTGCAAGGTCCATCGGTGACGATTCCTTTCTTCAGCGGGGCGATGCTTCTAGGAACTTGGCAGCAGATCGTCCTTGTCGATTTCGACACGCGCGCCCGCAAGCGCGAACTTATCATTCAAATCATGGGTGAGTAACTCCTTTGAACTGGTCACGAGTCGTCATGATCGGGGCCGCGATCGCAGGCCTTCTTTTTGTTCCCACCGCCGCTCACATTGATGCAGCCGAGTGGGGCAACCCCCTGGGCGGATCGTATGACGGTCTCGAGGGAAAGCCACGCCCTGTCGCGCCGGCACCAGCTGAATTAGGGCCTGATGAACGGGCGACCATGGCCGTGTTCGAGCGGGCGACGAAATCAGTCGTCTTCATCGCGAACACGGCTATTCAACGCGATTTCTGGTCGCTCGACATCATGGAGGTCCCGCAGGGTTCGGGGTCCGGCTTCGTCTGGAACAGGCAAGGACACATTGTTACGAACTTTCATGTGATCTACGGTGCCAATTCGATCAAGGTCACGCTGGCCGATCGCAGCGAGCATCAAGCCAAGCTCGTTGGAGCCGATCCGGACCATGATCTGGCGGTATTGCAGATCCAGACTTCCGAGAGTTTGTTGGAGCCTCTGGCGGTCGGAACATCGCACGACTTGCGGGTTGGACAAAAGGTTTTGGCGATTGGCAATCCATTCGGGTTGGACCACACGCTCACCACCGGCGTCGTGAGTGCCTTGGGGCGGACAATCAAGTCGATGTCCAATCGGACCATCGAAGGGGTCATTCAAACCGACGCGGCCATTAATCCAGGAAACTCCGGCGGGCCGTTGCTCGACAGTGCGGGGCGTTTGATCGGCGTCAACACGCAAATTGTGAGTCCCAGTGGCGCGTATGCAGGCATCGGGTTTGCGGTACCGGTCGATACGGTCAATCGCATCATTCCAGAGTTAATCAAGCATGGGAAACTGATTCGTCCGGGATTGGGCGTCTCGCTCGTGCCTGATGCCATGGCGAAGCGTTGGGGGATCAAAGGACTGATTATAGGCAAGGTGTCGAGTGGGGGCAGCGCCGATCGTGCCGGGCTACGCGGCGCACGCGAGACCGTGACCGGCCGCGTCGAGCTTGGCGACATTTTGGTGGCGGTCGATGGCAAGCCAGTCGAGACGATCGATGATCTGATGGACATTATGGAGAAGTACAAGGTCGGAGATCGAGTAAGGGTGGAGGTGGTCAGAAAC
>JACPZN010000412.1 GCA_016195505.1 Nitrospirota bacterium
GCCCGGCCCTCTAGATACCGCCGAATTCTTCTGTCGATTTCAACCTTCTGACGCAGCGTCTCCTCGTCCAGCTGAGCCTTGCTCACGTCATACCCCCGAATCACATCCTCGTTCATATGCCGATAGCCGGTCTCGGCCAAGGCGCCCATGGCCAGTTCGGGATTTGAGGGAGTCCCTAACTTGCGCGTGATCAAGACATCCAAAGGGAGTCGCAACGCCAGGCCGATATCGTAGCCCACCACGACGCCACCGCGCGGCAACGCAATGGTGATCGTATTCTTTGCCCCTTTATAATGGAGAAGCCTCTGAGCCAGCTGTTTTCCGGCATCATGGCGATCCTTGAATAGAGCAAACTCGCTGCTCGGTCTCATTTCCTCTCCCCTGCCCATGGCACCCACTGCGGAGGCCCCCAATAGGGTCCCCAGTACGGCCCCCAATAAGCACCGAAGTACGGATAGGGACGGAACCAGTAGGCCGGTAGCTTGGGAGGCCAAATCGTCAGCGACGCGATGTCGAGCGTCGGATAGGCGTAATCAATCTCGTCCGACACCGACGTCATGGAACCGGTCACTTCACCCACCACCGTCACCCGTGTCCCGGCGGGAATTGTCGCCGGATCGAGGAATTCCTTGTGGAATGCGAGGAAGCGTCCGTGCGAATCCGTCAGCCGACCCTGCGGTTCGTAGTCGTCGTAGAGCGGCAGTTGGAGGACCTCGATCCGCGTACCGTCCTGCTTGAGTGGCTTGACCGAAAGCACTGCCCCTCCGACCACGATGAACTTGCCTTTATAGGACAGTGGCGACGCCTTCACCTGCTGAAACAAAACATCCCGCTCGACCTTGTCTTTGAGTTCGGGGGGAACAACCGGTATACCAGCGCATGCCGTGAACCCTATGCCTGCGACGGCAATAGTAAGAACTTTCATACAGCTTTTCCATCCGGTGATGGCCACATGAAGGGTGTTCAGCAAGACAAGTGCCCAGAGCAGGATCAGAGTGCGCTAACGGAAACTCGTGTGTTCTTAGAAGAAGTTGCAGAAACGCTTCGCGCAATGCTCGGGCTGATGGAATCACTGGGGGAGATTGCCACAGTGGACAAGAAAGGGTGCGGCGTGAAGGGGCAGCGGCACCGTCCGCTGGGAAGCCACATTGTGCGAGAATAGCCCACAATGATCCGCATGCCGAGTGACAGCTTTCGAGGACCACTCCCTCCTCTAACAGAAGAGCAGCGTAGAATCGAAGTAGATCTGCGCGCCTACGTGCAACATCTCGCCGGTACGATCGGAGAACGCAATCTTTTTCGCTATAAGCAGCTTCTTGCGGCAGCGGAGTACATCAGCACGACGTTCGCAAGTTTCGGTTATGAGGTGCGTCGGCACAGGTATCAGGTGTCTGGCCAGACTTGTGAGAATCTGGAAGCGGAGATGCGAGGGGCAGACAAGGATGAGGAGATTCTCCTGATTGGCGCGCACTACGACTCAGTACAAGGCAGTCCCGGCGCCAACGACAACGCCCCGGGGTTGCCGCGATGCTCGCCCTGGCGCAAGCCTTTGCCAAGACGAGACCTTCCCGCACCGTACGGTTCCTCGCGTTTACCAACGAGGAGCCCCCCTTCTTTCAGAGTCACCATATGGGAAGCCGCGTCTATGCCCAGCAAAGTCACGAGCGTGGTGAGAAGATTGTCCTGATGCTTAGTCTGGAGACAATTGGCTATTACTCCGATGAACCGAGGAGCCAGAGCTATCCTTTCCCCTTCAGCTTCTTTTATCCCTCGACGGCAAATTTCATCGCCTTCGTCAGCAACATGGAGAACGCGCCCTGGGTCAAACAACTGCTGATGGCCTTTCGCCGCCACGCGCAGTTTCCGTCCGAGGGGGGAGCTCTATGGGAATGGATTCCGGGGGTGGCTTGGTCTGACCACTGGTCGTTCTGGAAGGAAGGCTACCCAGCCGTGATGGTGACCGATACTGCGCCGAACCGCTATCCCCACTACCACACCTCAGCCGACACACCCGACAAAGTTGACTTCTCCCGGATGGCCCGCGTCGTCTCCGGGCTGCAGCAGGTTATTGATGGCTTCGCAGGAGGATCACGGTGAGCGAGTAGCCGGTTGCCAGCGGCGGAGACCGTGGCGCACTCCGCTGAGCCCCGCCGACTCGTCCTCTACTAGACCTGCCAACTAGTCAGATTTCCCCTTCCACCAGAAGATCCACAGCAGCAGCGCGACCACAAGGCCCGTGAGAATCAGTTCGAAAGAATGCTCAGACATTGAGTCACACCATGAGCCGTTGAGTCCTCGGTTCCTGAGGTAATACGTTGCCCGAAGATTTCCTCCAAGATCCGGTGGGCGTCGGAGTTCATGAGCCTGTTCTACTGGCGGCGCTTCAAGTAAAGAGTGCGCGGGCCATCCAGGTTCGTGACCTGGACGGCCCGCTCAGCCTAATTCATGGTGGCGGGGATCTCCTTCGGTGTGGCGCCGGTGTTCGTGACCATCGCGTATGCAGACGCATCGACCCTCGCAATCCTGGGTGTCGGGGGACGACAGAGCGTCAGACCGGACATCACTGCGACAACGGCACACAACGTGATCGACGACTGGAGTTTCACGGCCGCTCCGATCACAAACAGGGGGGTTAATCGATCTTCACCGCGATAGATTTCTTCTTGGCTTCTTCGGTCTTCGGCAGCCGGATTTCCACGGAAGAAACCGGCGGCGGTTGACGGAGCCGCACCTGCCGTTCCAGATCTTCGATCGATTCCGAGTCGGCGTTCCGGGCGCGAATCCGCACCGTGTTCATGGCATGCTGCAACGGCACATCCGCCGCC
>JACPZN010000418.1 GCA_016195505.1 Nitrospirota bacterium
AGAATGTTGTGTCCGCCAAGCGATCGCGGCCCGAATTCCATGCGTCCTTGAAGCCACCCCACAACCTTTCCAGCAGCCAGGCAATCGGCGATTTCCTCAAACAGCTCCGCGTCATCAAGCCGACGATAGACTGCCTCCAGGTTCTTCAGTTTCGTCTCGACTGCCTCATTTGTGAAGGCGGGACCAAGATAACTCCCATTCATCCGGTCTGTAACATAGTCTGCCGCTCTCGGCTTATTCTCATGCTGATGCCAGGCACTGAGAGCAGCACCGAGCGCCCCTCCTGCATCTCCGGCCGCCGGCTGAATCCAAATTCCCTTGAAGGGGCCTTCCCGTAAGATCCGTCCATTGCCGACGCAATTGAGGGCAACCCCTCCCGCCAGACAGAGGTAGTCGACGCCTGTTTCCCTATGCATCGTGCGCGATAGGCGCAACATCACCTCTTCCGTCACTTCCTGGATGGATCGAGCCAGATCCATTTCCCGCTGTGACAGTTTCGACTCGGGCCTCCTAGGCGGTCCGCCGAACACTTCATCGAATTTCCCATTGGTCATGGTCAGGCCCGTGCAGTAATTGAAATAGTCCATGTTCATGCGGAAGGTGCCGTCCGGCTTGAGATCGAGCAAATGCTCATATATCGCCTTGACGTACTTGGGCTCACCATATGGAGCCAATCCCATGACCTTATACTCGCCAGAATTAACTTTAAATCCTGTGTAATATGTGAAAGCCGAGTAGAGCAATCCAAGAGAATGAGGGAATGGAATTTCCCATAAAGGGGTCAGCGTATTTCCCTCGCCGAGCCAGGCCGACGTAGTCGCCCACTCTCCCACCCCGTCCATACAGAGTACACCTGCCTTATGATAGGGAGAGGCAAAAAAAGCCGATGCCGCATGGGACTCATGATGCTCCCCAAACAGCAACTCGGGAAGATCGGACTTCTGTAATCCTTCGGAACAGGCTTGGATTTCTTTCTGGAGCAGGTTTCGCAGAAGCAACTTTTCCTTCAGCCAGACCGGCATAGCCGTGAGAAACGACTGAATGCCCTTGGGCGCAAACCCCACATACGTTTCCATCAGACGCTCGAACTTCACGAGCGGCTTGTCATAGAAGACAACATACCGCACATCGCGCAGCCCGATACCTCCCTGGCCCAGGCAATACTGAACGGCACGATGCGGAAAACCGGGGTCATGCTTTTTTCTCGTAAAACGCTCTTCCTGAGCTGCCGCAATGATCTCGCCATTCCGCACCAAGCAGGCTGCGCTATCATGATAAAAAGCAGAGATTCCTAAAATATACATCGGATAGCCCCTTCAAGCAGAATGGCGAGGCCATTCTGATGTCGGCCCATAGCGACGGTTTTCTGGCATATCGCAGATCCAAGCGCACCATTTCATCAAAGGTCGTACGGCTCCGGCCGGACACTTGCCAAAGCCCTGTAATCCCAGGTTTTGCTTCCAGCACCCGATGGCGATGCCACGGCTTGTACTGCTGGAGTTCATACCAAAGCGGCGGCCTTGGCCCGACCAGCGACATTTCGCCGACCAGTACGTTCCAAAGCTGAGGAAGCTCGTCAAGGCTCGTCTTTCTCAGAAAATGTCCGATCGGAGTAATCCGCGGATCATTGGTCAACTTGAAAATCTTATTCTTGTCCTGCGTTTGCGCTTTGTCGCTCGAAGTAATGAACCAGCTTACATAATTGTGATGAATCCCATGATCCGCATTGGCATACATGGTTCTGAATTTGCAGATCATAAAGGGCTTCATCATTCGGCCTATCCGTACCTGCCGGAAGAGAACCGGACCAGGCGATGACAACTTCACAAGCCCGGCGATCATAAGAAGGAGTGGGGACAATATTACGAACAGCACGAGACTGCAGAATATGTCTATCCCACGTTTCACCACCGCAAAGCCGGCGCTCTTTCCCTGATTCAAATGGAGGTCAGGAAAGAGGAGTGGATCAACAACCGAGTGTTCTTCCTCGGCCAGTGGTTGCGGCTCAGGATAGACGCGAAGCCGGAGCGACATCTTCGAGGTAATTGCCTCATCAAATCGCGTGCTCAGTTCTTTTCTCATCCGCGTTTCCAGGAGTTCGCAGGTGGCTCTCAGATTCGAAACTGCAATATCCGGCAAGATCACGCCCATTTCAACCCGCGGCTCAAACCATC
>JACPZN010000419.1 GCA_016195505.1 Nitrospirota bacterium
TCAACCCCATCATGGCCGCCAGAGAAAACCTCCCGTTGTGGGAATCCGGATTTGCCACCCGCCTCGGTACGATCACGCATCCGACGCTGGTGATCTGGGGGGAAGAAGATCGGGTGTTCCCGATCGCCGTGGGCGAGGAGCTCCATCAGGCCATCAAAGGGTCAGAGTTCGCCAGTATCCCCAATGCGGGACACATCCCGCAATGGGAGCAGCCGGACCTGGTCAACCGATCGCTGATCGCGTATATTCACCCATAGCGGCGTGAGGCCAGGCCCGCCTATTAGTTATTCGATAACTAAGACCCTCTCAGAAAGGAGAACATGATGCGGACAGGATATTACGGGTTCATCGGCACAGCTCTGTGTCTTTCGTTTGGATTAGCCGGGTGCGAGACCACCGGAGGTTCGACCGGCGCCGGCTACCTCTACAAAAATTTGACAGTGGCCGATGGCAGTGCGGCCGCCGGCGAGGGTAACAACGTGCTGTACAAAGGCAACCCGCTAATGCTGGCGGGCAATGGGATCAAAATCGGCGATCACCTGCGCGACGTGAAAGTGGCGCAGAACGACCTCTCGCTGGTCAACATTGCCCACACTAAAGGTGAAGGAAAGGTGCGGATTATCAGCGTGGTCCCTTCGCTCGACACCCCGGTCTGCGAACAACAAACCCATCATCTCAGTGAAAAGAACAAGGGCCTCGACAAGATGGTCGAACTCATCACGGTGAGCGTCGACACTCCCTTCGCCCAGAAACGGTTTGCTCAGGAAGCTAAGATCGACAACGTCACCTTCTTATCCGACTATCGGGGGGCTGAGTTCGGCAAAACGTACGGGCTGTTCCTGAAAGATCCGCACCTTCTCGCCAGAGCTGTCATGGTCGTCGACAAACAGAACACCGTTCGTTATCTTCAAATTACACCGGAATTGACGCAACTTCCAGACATGGAAGAAGCCTTCCAGTTTGCCCGCTCGTTGATCACGGCAAGCTGACTGTCAGATCTGCTCGATCGCGCGTTTTCTTGATGGACCTCGTTACGAGACAGCTGAGACCGAAGCCCGCCGCGGGCGCTCACAAGCGAAGCCGACGCAGGCGTATTCGCTGCTATACGTCGAGGAGGCTGAGCGGGAACGCCTGCGCCGGGCGAGCGAATCGGCTGTCGTAGTAGAGGGATCATGGCGCATTACGACCTTCTCGTCATCGGTACAGGACCGGCCGGTCAAAAGGCCGCAGTGCAGGCGGCCAAGCTTGGCAAGAAAGTCGGCATCATCGAGCGCAAGGAAGTGGTCGGCGGCGTCTGCATCAACACCGGCACGATCCCCAGCAAATCCCTTCGGGAAGCCGTGCTCTATCTCTCAGGGTTCCGGCAACGCAGCCTTTACGGAGCCGGATATCGCCTCAAGCAGTCGATCACCATCGAAGATCTCGCGTTTCGGGCCAATCACGTCATTAAGAACGAGGTCCAGATCGTGCAAAATCAGATGGCTCGGAACCGAGTCGATATGATTTCTGGCTCAGCCAGCTTTCTCGACCCGCACCGGCTCTGCATTCAACAGAGCACCGGCGCGATCGAACATACGGCGGACTTCATCGTCATCGCCGTCGGGACGGAACCGGCCAGGCCGCCGGACATTCCGTTCGACGGCGAATCCGTCATCGATACGGACGGGCTTCTGACGCTCAAACGCATTCCGGACTCTATCGTCATCGTAGGAGGCGGGGTCATCGGAACCGAATATGCTTCGATCCTCGCCACCATGGGAATCCCCGTCACCCTGATCGACAAACGCCCCCGCCTGTTGGAGTTCGTCGATGCCGAAATTATCGAGGCACTCCAGCAACAGATGAAAGAGATCGGCGTCACACTGTATCACGAAGAAGAAGTCCTCGCGATCAAGAAGGAACCGGACAACCAAATCCATGTCTCCCTGCAACATGCCCCACCGATCCAGGCATCGACGCTCCTGTATGCGATCGGCCGGGTCGGTGCGACGAAAGGGCTCAATCTGGAAGCGGTGGGGTTGAAACCGGACGACCGTGGCCGCTTGACCGTCAATGACCACTTCCAAACCGCAATTTCGCATATCTATGCGGCAGGCGACATCATCGGCTTTCCGGCCTTGGCCTCGACCTCGATGCAGCAGGGCCGCCACGCCTCCTGCCATGCCTTTGGCCATCCTGATCGCACCGACAACTCGCTCTTGCCCTATGGCATCTATGCCATTCCGGAAATCTCCATGGTGGGGCGAACTGAGGAAGAACTCGACAAGGCGGACCTCCCCTATGGGGTCGGTATCGCCCGTTATCGCGAGATTGCCAGGGGGCAATTGATCGGTGACGAAAACGGCATGCTCAAGCTGTTGTTCCATCGACAAACAAAGGAACTGCTTGGCGTCCATGCCATCGGAGAGGGGGCCACGGAGCTCATTCACATAGGGCAGGCCGTGATGGCCTATCACGGCCGGATCGACTATTTCATCGACACCGTCTTCAACTACCCGACACTGGCGGAATGTTATAAAGTCGCCGCACTTGACGGCATCAATCGCTTGCCGAGGCCCTGGCCGGCAAATCAGTGAATTCGTGAAGCGTTTCTCGTTGAGGAGAAGAGCTTATAGCTTATGGCGTATAGCACGTAATCGGATCAGACCAATCTGTCATCCTCGATTCGCTCTCCAGTCCCGTGCCATGAGCCATACGCGATAGGCTCTTTTCTTCGGACGAACGACGAACTCTATAGAGAGGACCCACATGTCGTTCTCGGATCGCTTAAGGCAACTTGCCAAAACGAGCTGGGATGCCCAACTGACCCATCCCTTTGTCGTCGCGCTCGGCAACGGCACGCTGCCGGAACGAAAATTCAAGTACTACATTCTCCAAGACGCGAAATTTCTCGGCGACCTCTCGCGCGTCTTTGCCGCCGGCGCTGTGAAAGCACCGGACTCCGACAGTGCCCTGCGCTTCGCCAAGCTGGCGGAAGAAACCATCGTCGTCGAACGGAGCCTGCATGAGAATTATGGGAAACGCTGGAAGATGACGGCGAAACAGATGTCGTCCGTGCCGATGGCTCCGACAAACTACGCCTACACGAGACACATGTTCTCCGTGGCGCACAGCGGATCGGCGGCGGAGATCACCGTGGTCGCTCTTCCCTGCGCCTGGATCTACTGCGTCGTCGGCCAGCACTTTTTGAAGAAGGGCCCGCCGCCCAAGAACCATCCCTACCGCGATTGGTTGATGCTCTATGCCTCTCCGGAGTTTGCCGAGGTCCAGCGATGGATGCGCAAGAAGGTGGATCAGTGGGCTAAGACCGCAGGCAAAGAAGAAAAGCAGCGTATGGAAGAGGCCTTTGTCATCAGCTCACGCTACGAGTGGATGTTTTGGGAAATGGCCTGGAACGAGGAAGAGTGGCCGGTGTAAGTCGACGGGTCCCGTCGCTGACCAGCCCGTCCGTCCTCGCACCCCGCCCGGTGTAGGGACCCCGCTGCGGGCTGACGGGCTCCCTGGTCAGCGCCACCCGTCAAGTCACAACGGGCCAAAACGGATGCGGAATGGGCAAGAAAAGATGCGGGCTGCTGGATCTGTTACACGGGAGACAAAGCGCTCCACTGCCCCCTGGCTACTGATTCATTAAGCAATCAAAGGGATTGACTCCTGTCTTGCACTTTGGGCAGATCCACGCTCCATTACTTGACGACAGTAACTTGTCCGCATCAAATCGGATCCGTTGCTGACAGCTCGGACTTGCGCAAGCTAGGATAATAGCTGTTTTCGCTTCCCTCAGTTTTGACTCTTGCTGTTGTTCTAGAGCCCTATACTCTGACGACTTCATTCTCCTCGACTCATGAAACTCCTTCGTAAAGAATGCGATTACGGCTCCAAAAATTCCAGCGGCTATGGCACCAGCAGAATCAGATGTCTTTGGTGATACGGCTCCAATAAGCAGGAAAACCCCTATGGAACAGGCGATCCAATATGGCCAAAACGGATTCTCCGTGAATTGCGCAGCAAGGATGTCTTTATACTCCGCCTGAACAGCCAATTCTTGCTTTTTTATCTGTTGATTGACTAGCTTCTCATGCAACTCTTCCTTTTCCTGATCTTTGCGTATTTTCTCCGCTCGTTCTCGATCTGCACGTTTGAAGGATTCGTTGATTGCACGACCTCCAGCGACGCGCTGTATGGTGGCAATCGCGTTCTCGCATGAACACCGAAACCACTCTTTATTCTCTCGAACGCTGCTGAGCGCCTTGTGCGCTTCTTGCTCAATTCGGGAAGGGTCCTCAATCAGCATTTCATATTCTACGATATAAGAATGCGGTGCCCCAGTATTGTCCAGTTCCCGAGCTCTCAATTCAGGGTCCTTTGTAGAGTGTCCGACCTTGATCAGATCA
>JACPZN010000420.1 GCA_016195505.1 Nitrospirota bacterium
GCAATCCCTCTTTGCCGGCCAGTTCGAGCTGCAGGAATTCCCCTTTACCACTGGAACCCAAGCGGCGGTCCGCACACAATTCATCCAGGCGCTGCGAACCAACGGCCGCACAATTCCGACGTTCGGCCTGGCTGTGAAGGGAACAGCTTCGTACGTCATGTTGGCCCTGAAGCCGGCCCATCGTCCGCCGGCGGACGCGTCGCCTCGCACGAAGCTGGACGTCTCACTCCTCCAGCAACTGGTGGTCACCACACTCTGCCGAACGCAACAGGATCAGGAAGCGATTCTCTACACCAAAGACGATCATGAGGCGCTGGACTGGGTGGCACGGGGGGTTGGAACGGGAGCCTTGCTCCTCAATCCCACCAAGGTCAGCGAAGTGCAGGCCGTTGCGACCGCGGGAGAACGCATGCCCCATAAGTCGACATATTTTTTTCCGAAGCCGCTGACCGGTTTGGTGATGAACGTCATGGAGTAGAAGTGGGAGAGTGAGGACGATTCCCTTGCTCGCGGAGCCCCCACGATGAAACGGTGGTCGCTCGATTCACACAGGCGGAGTCAGCCTCACTCTCTCATGCACGAAAGGACAAGATGAAGGCAAAAATCCTCATCGTCGACGACGATCCTGACATTGCCACGATGCTGGACGATCGTCTACAGGCTTCCGAATATGGAACGATGATCGCGCGCGATGGCGTCGAAGCGCTCGAGCTGATCGAGCAAGAAGCTCCGCACCTCATATTGCTCGATCTGGACATGCCGCGTATGACCGGCCTTGAGGTCCTCAAGCGGCTCCCGAAAGTCAGACCGGCCGAGGATCTTCCGGTGATCGTCATGACCGCCCATGCCTCGATCGATGCCGCCGTTGAGGCAATGAAAACCGGCGCCTATGATTTTCTGACCAAGCCGCTGGACAAGGATCATCTCCTCCTCGTGATCAGCAAGGCCTTGGAACGCGATACCCTCAAACGGCAGGTCGCCTGTCTCAAGTCAGAAGTCGACAGCCGCTACGCCTCGATTGTGGGCATGAGCACGAAGATCCGTGCGGTGATGGAGTCGGCCCAACGCGCCGCGAAGTCCGATGCCAGCGTGCTCCTGCTCGGTGAAAGCGGCACGGGCAAGGAACTCTTCGCCCGTTCGATTCATCAATGGAGTCTGCGTCAGGCCATGCCCCTGGTAGTCATCAACTGTGTCGCCCTGACGGAAACGCTGCTTGAAAACGAACTCTTCGGGCATGAACGCGGCGCCTTCACCGGCGCGGATCGCCTGCAAAAGGGCAAGCTGGAGATGGCGGACGGAGGCACGATCTTTCTGGACGAGATCGGAGATATGTCGCTCCCGCTGCAAGCCAAACTGTTGCGCGTCCTGCAGGACAGGGAATTTCATCGGGTGGGCGGCACACGCCTCGTGTCGATTAATATACGGATCATCGCGGCCACGAACAAGGATCTCCGGCAGGCTGTGAAGAACGGTTCGTTTCGCGAGGATCTCTTTTTCCGGTTGAACGTCATCAGCCTGACCCTCCCCCCGCTCCACGAACGGCCCGATGACCTCCCATCCCTGGCCAAGTTTTTCTTGAACCGGCATGCCAGGGACGCGAAGCGTCCGGGCATGATGTTCAGCCCCGCAGCCATGGAGGCCATGAGCCGATACCGTTGGCCGGGAAACATTCGCGAACTGGAAAACGTCGTCGCACGGGCCGTCGTCTTGAACCAATCGGACACGATCGAACCGGACATGCTGGCGTTAGATAGCATGGGCCGCACCTCGCCGGACGAACACCTCCCCTATCTCTCCTACCCGTACCATGAGTCGATGGAAGAACATAGCCGCTACATCATCGAGCGGGCCATCAAGGAAGCGGACGGTAATCAGACAAAGGCCGCAGACCGCCTCAAACTTCAACGCACGTATCTGGCTCGCCTGATTAAACAACAAAAAATGAAAGAAGAGTCGAGCCAACTGTAGCGGGCGGGACGGGTTGATCAGGTTTGTCTGATTCATCTCGTTGGTTTTGTTCAACCAAACACACGAGACAAACCAAACAAACCAAC
>JACPZN010000421.1 GCA_016195505.1 Nitrospirota bacterium
GATGCGTGACAAGCGGATTCACACCGGCATCTCAAATCGCCTCATTTTATTCGCACGCGTCACCCGTCACTGGTCACTCGTCACTTCCCCATGAAAGCCCTTGTCACCGGAGCAACCGGATTTGTCGGCGCCGCCGTCGTTCGCGCACTGATCAAGACCGGTGTAGACGTACGCGTGCTTGCCCGTCGCGACAGCGACTTCACCAATCTGCAAGAGTTCAAAATCGATGGCGTCTATGGTGACCTCCGGGACAAAGAATCCCTACGGAAGGCCCTCGCTGGATGCCAACATCTGTACCATGTGGCCGCACACTACGCCTTGTGGGCAAGAGATTCGTCGATTTTTTACGAGGTGAACGTGACTGGGACAAAGAATCTCATGGAAGCGGCGCAGGACGTCGGCACGGAACGCATCGTCTACTGCAGTACAATCGGCGCCATTGGGTTGCCGCCTGATGGTGGACCAGGAACCGAAAATACCCCCGTCTCCATTTCGCAAATGGCTGGGCACTACAAACGATCAAAGTACCTCGCCGAGCACGAAGTCTTACAGTGGGCAAAGGAAGGATTACCCGTCGTGATCGTGAATCCCAGCGCGCCAGTCGGCGAAGGCGACGTGAAACCCACGCCGACGGGCCAGATGATTGTCGATTTCATGAAGGGCCGGATGCCGGCCTATATTGAAACGGGGATGAACATCATCGATGTCGACGACGTGGCCGCCGGCCATCTGCTCGCTATGCAGAAAGGCCGGCAAGGTGAGCGGTACATTCTTGGCTGCAAGAACTTAATGCTCCGAGAGATCTTTGAAATCCTCAGCAAGCTGACCGGTATCAAGGCACCGACGATCAAGTTGCCGAGGCTTGCCATTTTGCCGCTCGCGTATCTCAATCAATGGCTCGCGAACCTGACCGGCCAACCGCCACGCATCCCGCTCGAAGGGGTGAAGATGGCCAAATACAAGATGCACTACGATTGCAGCAAGGCCATCCGCGAACTGGGCCTTCCACAAACTCCGCCAGAAGTGGCGTTGGAGAAGGCTGTACGATGGTTTCGCGACCACAAATACGCGTAGAAATCTGTGACCAGTGACGCGTCACAAGTGACCAGGATAGACATGAAGCTTCATACGAGCTCGTCACGCGCCACCTGACACCCGCCACACCACTGATGGACCTTTTCGTACTCTTCCTGAAAACCATCCTCTTCCGCCCCTACGTTTTTGTCTTCCTCGCCGCCTTTCTTTTTTCCGCCGTACAACTGATCGGCTGGTCCAGGGCCTGGCGCTTCTGGCTGATTAGCTGGGCCACGGCCTTTCTCTGCGAATTTTCCTCGACACGAACGGGAATCCCTTTTGGCTGGTATTTCTACAATGGCTCAACAGTCGGTCAGGAGCTTTACTTTTCCAACGTGCCATTTATGGATTCGATCTCGTTCAGCTTCCTCCTCTATGCCGCCTACTGTGTTGCGCTTTGCCTGCGCCTCCCCATCGATTCACCGTCGAGTCCCACACCTCCCTCCATCCTGCCATTACGTTTCGATCTGCACGCCAGAACTAGTTGGTCCGTGTTCTGGCTGACCGCTTTCTTGTTTGGCTTCATCGACATGGTGATCGATCCGGTCGCCCTCCGCGGCGACCGCTGGTTCCTCGGCAAGATCTACTACTACCCCGACCCCGGTATTCACTTTGGCGTGCCGATCGCCAACTACATCGGATGGGCCGTCGTCGGACTTATTTCCCTTGCTATCTATTTCCCACTCGAACGCCGGCTGCCAGCTCTTTCTCTTCCTCCATCCGTTGCGCCTCGTCTCCTCCTGGGTGTCGGCCTCTACTATGGAGTCTTGGCCTTCAATCTCGGCGTCACGTTTTGGATCGGTGAACCCTTCATGGGATTCAGCGGCACGCTCATGCACTTGCCCATTCTGGCCCTCCTAATTCTCCGACTCACCGTGGGACAACGATCCTATTTTTCACCCTAGTGGATGGCAATCACGCGTCAGACTTTGTATAGTGAGTGACCCTCTATGAAGGCAAAACTCCTCGGTACCCTCGTGATCATCCTCTTGGTCGTGTTTGGGGCCTTTGGCTGGGTCGGCTACCAACTGTTCACAACCGGCTTCAGCGCCAAGGCCGACCCGTATGGACTAGAGGTGATGCTGGCGCGGCAAATTCGCCATCTGGCCATTCCGACTGAGATACGAAACATGCCCAATCCTGTCCCTATGAGTTCCGCGGTATTGAACGAGTCGCTCGCACATTTCGCCGATCATTGCGCAATCTGCCATGCCAACGACGGCAGCGGCCAAACCCCGATTGGGAAGAACGTACATCCGAGAGTTCCGGACCTACGCCTGAAGGACACACAGTCGATGTCCGACGGAGAACTGTTCTTCACGATTCACAACGGTATCCGATTCACTGCCATGCCGGCTTGGGGAGAAGGGGAACTTGACAAAGACATCGGAAGCTGGAAGCTGGTGCACTTCATTCGGCATTTGCCAAAGCTGACTCAGGATGAACTAGACCACATGAAAGCGCTGAATCCTAAAAAGCCGCATGAAGCTGAATCCGGCAGCGAGCATCACCATTAGATTTGTCGTTTTAAAGAAAGACGATCGACCCATGGTCTCCCGCGTTGTTCTCCTAGGATTGCTTTTGATATTCACGACGGCCTCCGTCTATGGCGGAGGCCAACACGTCATGGGAATCGTGGTCGCGATCGACGATAAGCACATAGAAGTCAAAACGTCCAAAAGGGCGGCGGTTTCGGTGAAACTAACGAAGCAGGTGCGTTTTATAAACAAGGGCAACCCGAAATCGACCGACCCCCCGGCAGTGGGCGACCGTGTCATCATCGAAGCGACGAAAGAGAACAAACAATTGACCGCCACGGTCGTTCACTATTCAGCCGTGAAAAACGCTCCGGTCACCACCCAGTAGCCTCGACCCATGGCCACGATTCGTTTCGCTCGCGTGATCCACGAATCTCCTTTCCACGGTGGGATGCGTAACGCCCTCACACGAATTCTGATCACTGGAGTGGCAGTATTCCTCGCCGTGGCCACCGTCCCCGGGCTGGATGCGGAGAGTCTCAGTGCAGGTATCGCGGCAGTCCTTGTCCTGACAATTCTGAATTTGATCCTTCGCCCCGTCCTTTTCGTTCTGACTTTACCGTTGATCGTGTTCTCTCTGGGACTCTTTCTCGTCGTATTGAACGCGCTGTTGCTTGAATTGACGGCCTATCTGGTGAAAGGATTCACCGTCTCAGGGTTCTGGTCCGCTATCGGCGGCGCGCTGGTCATCAGCATTGTCACGACTGTCCTGAACAGCTGGACGGTGGACCGCCGCCCCATTGGACCTGAGCCTCCGATGGAAGCGCGTCGCCCTCCCAAAATTATCAACCCCGACTAAAACGTCCCGCTACAGGCATTAAGACATGAGTGGGCGGTCGGACACCGAGTAGATATTCGTGCATGTTCAAGCTACAATGCGTCATTGTCCCGCGAGGGAACCCATGACCACTCCAGCCGCTCAGGCAAAATCGACGCCAGAAACTCATCTCCAGCGGACACTGAATTCAGTCCTCAATGACGTAGCAACGGATTCAGCACTGGCTGCAATCTACCATCAAGAGAATGGTCCGCTGATAGAACACGCGTCACGTGGGTTCACCCCTAGAGATACCCAATCGATTCTCCGAACGCTGTTGACTCAAACCGCCAGCACGCTGGTTTCGACCGGTCAGGATCCGGACGGCGGACGCACCATTCGACTGCGGTTGATCACGCCGGGCGCCAAATCGTTACTGGGTATTCCACTCCGCCATCTCAATCGAGTCTACGGGTATCTCGTTATTGGACGGAAAGAAGGCGCGGCCTTCGCCAAGAAGGAAAAAGCTCTCCTTGAACAGGCGAGTGACGGCATTACCAAGGCGCTTGACCGCGAAGGGCTCTTCAACACCAATGTGGTGATGAGTCGCCCTTACGTCGCCCAAGAACCGGTCCCCCCTCCGCAAACGGGGGTGGAGATGTTTGCGGCAATGACCACCCACTTCTCGCCTGAATTGCAAGGGAAGATCGAGGCCGTCCTGATCGAAGCCAACCAATTCGTGGCCTACGATCGCGCCTGGGCCTGCTATTACGATCCGCTCGCGGGAAATGTGGAAGTGTTGGGGATCGCCGGGGACACCAAGGGCGATCAAAAAGATGCCAAAAAAGACCTGAAACCTGGCCAGCGGCTCACACTCGATAGCTCAGCCGCTGGATGGGCTGTCCGCCACCGCAAACCACGCGTCGATCATGATCTTGCCTCCACCCAGGGCCGTTTTCTCGACCACAAACATCTCTTCAAGGATCGGTTTCTGTCATCACTTGTCGTTCCTTTCTTCGTCCGCGGCCAGGTCGGCGGCACCTTCACGCTGGGATCGAAGGAGCCCCAGCGCTATCAAGCCACTGATGCACGTACGCTGGAACCCATCATCCTCAAGCTTGCGGATCTCTTGCAGACACCGGTGCCCCGAACCCCAAGCCCTACTCCGGTGACCGAGGCGGGAGCGCCGATCCCGCAGCCGCTTGTGGCTGTGTCGTCCGAGCCCATTATTCGAAAGCAGGAACGCCAAGCCGCCATCGGAGAGTTCAGCGCATTCCTGGCCACGGAAATCCGGGAACCACTGGCCTCCATTCGTGCGCAACTCGAAGAAGTCACCGGTGAAGGCATCCTTGACTTCGATCCACAGACACGAGTCGAGAATGCCATGCGCGACCTGATTCGGATTGAGGCGATTCTGAACGAGATCCTGGACTTCGCCAAGCCCTTAGAGTTGAATCGACACCTCTGCCGAATCCCCGAAATTCTAGAGTCCGCCCTCGTAGTTGTGGGCACGGACCTTGAGGCGACCCGAATTCATGTCACCAAAGACTACGCCAACGTCATTGCCCCCGTGCGCGGTGATGAGGCGAAGCTCCAACAGGCCTTCTTAAGCATTTTCAAAAATGCCGGCGAGGCGATGACCCCCGGCGGGCATCTCCATATACAAGTGTCGCATCATCGCGCCGGTCGTGGCTTCGAAGTCCAGATCCTCATCAAGAATGACGGCTCTCCTATTCCAGCTGAAATTGTCGACAAAGTCTTCGAGCCTTTTTTCACCACCAAACGGTCGGGGATCGGGCTTGGACTCCCCACTGTGAAAAAGATCGTCGAAGAACACGGGGGATCGATCGCCATCGGCAGCTCTCCAGGCGAAGGCACCACCGTGACCATTCGTCTCCCTGGCGTGAGTCGTGGCCCAGCCTTCCGGCACCGGGGACGCAACCGCCGTCCCCATCGGCGACCGAACTGACGTGACCCTCGATTTGACGAGCCGCCAAAGTCCTGCTTTCCATTTGACAGGGATAGTCCCCCATCGCTATGATCTCTCCAACTTGATTCGGCCCTAGAATGCCAAGGTTCTTAAACATATTTTCTCCGCCCACCATTCTTCAAAGGAGAAGGGGTATGAAGCTTGTAATCGGCACTGTTGCGACGGTCTCCGGTATCCTGTTTGCGCTCTCCATGGCGTCGGCCAATCCGGCGCTCCTTCCCAAGCATGAGGGTTATCCGA
Organism: Nitrospirota bacterium; assembly: GCA_016195505.1. GTDB lineage: Bacteria > Nitrospirota > Nitrospiria > Nitrospirales > Nitrospiraceae > Nitrospira_D. The sequence continues at coordinate 5,600 of JACPZN010000421.1, forward strand.
TGAAGAACAGCGGGAGCCCAGTCACCGGCCAACCGACAGCGAACGATCCCGGCCAGACGGATGCCCACGGAGCATCCTCGCTGATGAAATCGGCAGATTCCGTCAAGAGCGCTCAGCAGAACCTGACGAAGAATGACAATGCCCGGATCACCGAAGGACAGGGCGCCGGCCAACTACCAAAGGTGCAGGGACCACAGATCAAGATTGCTCCCCCTGTGACCTCCGCCACAAAAATCACTGGCGATCGGAAGATCGAGTAGTCGAACGATTAGGGAGAACGAAACGGGGACGCCGTCGCACGACGGCGTCCCCGTTTTATTTTGGATTACACTCGGCCAAGCTTGATGTCCGACTCAACCGCTTGCCCTTCGGCTCCGTCCGCAATCGGAATCGCCAGAGCTTCTTGGCCCATTCCCCCGCGTAGTCCACACCGATGCGCGGGAACCGGCCGATCGCGCTTCGCGGGACATCGGCCCCTCGATCTTCAAACCACAGGCTCTCTCCGCTCGTCATGTCAAATCGATTGAGAGATTGGTCGATCTCGAAGGCACGACACAGACGGCCAGGCCCATCGATCAGCTCGCCGTCGACTTCAACCGCCCTAATCAGCACCGCCGCCGGAAACTCGACCCCCTCCGTGACCACATTCAATAAGTAATACATGCCGTAGATGAGATAGACATAGGAAATCCCCGGAGGACCGAAGAGCACGTCCGTCCTTGGCGTCCTCCCTTTCGAGGCATGGCAGGCCTTGTCCTCAGGCCCCACATACGCTTCCACTTCAATGATCTTTCCAGCGATCATTCCCTTCCAATGTTCACGCACCAAATACTTGCCGACCAGCGATCGTGCCACCGTAAGCGTGGGACGGTTGAAATAGCTGCGTGGCAGAGTACGGCGCATGGCAATGTTGAATGTTAAATGGTCGGAAACGAATCATGCAATTCAAAATTCATCAGCATCATTCAAAACGCGCCCCGGAGCAGCTCAGAAATACCAAGCGAGGCCGCCCATGAACGTACGGGGGTTGCCCGGCACAAAGTGAATACCGGCGACCTCTGCCGCCTCGTTCCTCAGCCTCGAGTCGAAAGCGAATATCGCCTGTTCCCACTTGGTATTGAGTAGATTCTGAACAAACAGAAACGCCTCCATGCGTCCATATGGCAACTTGATCGGCAACCGATAGCGCTCCGATAGATCGAAGGTGATCCATGAGGGCGACTTTACGCTCCGATCTTCGATGAGCGGCCGGACCCCGAGATAGGTCGCTTGTAACTGAGACGTCAATCCTTCAGGCCATTTAAGGATTGCGGCTCCGTAGGCGGTGTATTCCGGCGCCAAAGGAATCGCATCGCCGTTGCGGAATTTGGCCTGCGTCCAGGTGAAGCTGCCGTTCACGTACAGCGGGCCCCAGACTTGACCGCGCGCGGCGACTTCAAAGCCTTGTCGTCTGCTCGGTCCTCGAATTTCCGTCGTCCCTTCGTCCCCCGCAAACACGAGTTCAGACTGGAGGTCCGATCGCCAGGCCGTTGCGATGAATTCGACACCCTCCGGCCCCCAAGGCTTGGATCGGATGCCGAC
>JACPZN010000413.1 GCA_016195505.1 Nitrospirota bacterium
AAACAGCGAGAATCGTTGCTGCGGTGCCGGTCGCTCCTCCGCGGGTGTTGGCCGAACTGAAGAGCCTCGTCGACGAGGTTGTGGTCTTGCACACGTCCGAATGGTTCTTCGGGATCGGCCAATTCTATGAACAGTTTCTTCAGGTGGAGGATGACGAAGTCGTTGCCTGCTTGGAGACCGTGAGGGCGGCCCTCTCGCCAAAGGGGAGCATCACAGAATGAAGATCGTCTGCGCCATCGATGGTTCGCGTTATTCCCAGTGGGCGCTGGACTGGCTGCGGCACCTGAACCCTCCAGTCGACTGTGCGCTGCTGTTGGTCCATGCCGTCGACATGACCCAATTCAAGACGTTGCCCAAACTCGATCAGAAATCCCGATCGGCATTGGTGAAGGTCCTGGAATTCTCGCTAGAGGGCGCTGCACGGCTGTTGGAAGGGGCCCAAGTGAAAGCGGCAAAAACGTGTGGTGACGTCCGAGCGAAGCTCCTGCGCGGCCGTGCTGCGGAGGTCATCGCTCGTTTTGCCAAGCGGGAACGCGCCGACCTCCTGGTTATTGGGTCGCGAGGGGTAACGGAGTTTCAACCGATGCTCTTAGGCAGCGTCTCGCGGAGATTGCTCATGCAGGCTTCCTGTCCGGTCCTCGTGGTCAAGAAGCCGGCAGGCACACTCAAGAGGGTCGTGCTCGGCACGGATGGGTCCATCGAGTCGTGGGAAGCGGTCGCATGGCTGAGGCAGTTGCCTGAAAAGATTCGTCCGGCTGTGACAGTCGCCAGCGTGATACCTCCCCTCCCTCTGGAAAGCAGCCGCGTTCCCGCACGGGCTCTTGCGGTGGGCGATCAAGTTGAGGGAGCGCTCAGACGTGAAGCCCAAAAACTCGCGGCACGAGTCGCGGGAACGTTGAGGAAAGCCGGATTGTCCGCGAAGGGAATCGTGCTGTCCGGTCCTCCTGGTGCCGAGCTGGTGAAACTCGCCGGGTGCGAGCGGGCCAACCTCATTGTCGTCGGGTCTCGCAGCGGACGCAGCGCGCAGGAATATTTCATGGGAAGTGTCGCTGACACGGTCGTGAAGCATGCACCTTGTTCGGTGTTGGTCCACAGAGGGTAGAAGCGTATGGCCTTTGAATTGAGCAGTCCGGCATTCAAGGGAGGCGATCCCATTCCACGCCGGTATACGTGCGAGGGGGAGGACCTGTCGCCTCCACTCCATTGGGGTGTACCACCCGCCGCTACGAAAAGCTTCGTCATTATTGCGGACGACCCCGATGCGCCAGCCGGCATGTGGGTGCACTGGGTGATCTACGATATTCCTCTTGACCTGCGCGGGCTCGCGGAGGGCATTCCTGCCAAGGACCATTTGTCCAACGGGGCCGTGCAAGGCCTGAACGACTTCAAGCGCATCGGCTACGGAGGACCCTGTCCTCCGCCGGGGAAGCCACACCGTTACTACATCAAACTCTACGCCTTAGATGTCATCCTTGCTCTGAAGCCCCGCGCGACCAAAGCTCAAGTGTTGGAGGCGTGCAAGGGGCATGTCTTGGCGGAGGCGCAACTCATGGGTCGATTTGCCCGCTAGTCGCTTCATGTTGTCCCCATTCACAGAAACAATGGAGATGAGAGTGAGATTGGTGTCGCTCTGGTGAATGGAGTTGCTGCCTGCTGTCGTGGTAGATCGTGACATAGTCCAACAAGCTCTAGGTGGGAGGGAGGAGTAGCCAGTGCCCGCTGCCACAACCAAGAGAGACTACTATGAAGTATTAGGAGTGGATCGGGCGGCGGACCGGGACCAGATCAAGCATGCCTATCGGCAGTTGGCGCTGCAATACCATCCGGACAAGAACAGGGATCCCGGCGCCGCGGCGAAGTTCCGCGAGCTCGCGGAAGCCTATGCTGTTCTCTCCGACGACACGAAGCGAAAAGAATACGATACGACGGGCCACGCCGGTGTGAGCGAACGGTGGTCGCCGGATGACCTGATGCGGGATTTCCAGTTCGGGGATTTCTTCGGCGGCCGCTTCGGCGACCTGTCGGGAATGTTCGGCGATCTGTTTGGCCGGCGCACGAGGCCGGGAGCGGGTGCAGCGAGAGGGGTTGATCTTCGATACGATTTGGAGTTGACCCTGGAGGAGGCGGCCCGCGGGGGAGAACGGGAGATTCATGTCACGCGATCAGAGAAATGCGGGCCTTGCGGCGGCAGCGGGGCCAAAGCTGGAACCAAGCCACGGACCTGTCCCGATTGTGGAGGAACGGGGCAAAAGCAAGACGTGAAGACGAAAAAAGATATGCGGCTCGTGACTCTGACAACCTGTGTGCGTTGTCAGGGCCGCGGGCAGATCGTCGAATCCCCCTGCGCACTCTGTCAGGGCAGCGGCTATCAATTTGTCCCGCACACCTTGAAAATCAAGATTCCGCCGGGGGTCGATGATGGCATGATGATTCGCTTGTCCGGCCAGGGAGAAGCGAACGCGAATGGTGGGCCACCGGGAGATCTTCTCATCCGTCCGCATGTCCGGCGCCATCCCATCTTCGAGCGTCATGGGGACGATCTTTATATGGTTCAATCGGTGACATTCCCAGACGCGGCGTTAGGCAAAAAGTTGCGCGTCGCGGGGTTGGGCGGGGAGACGCTCCAACTCATGATTCCTGCTGGAACTCAGAGCGGGACGGCGCTTCGATTGAACGGGAAAGGGATGCCCAAAGTGGGCGGGAAAGGGAAGGGTGATCTCTTTGTGGTGGTGGAAGTACGGACACCGACCGATTTGTCGGATCGCGAGCGGGCGCTACTATTAGAATTGGCGAAGTTGCAGCAGTCGCAGTCACGCGAGGACATTCCCAAAGTCAAGCAACCTGGTCCATGAGTGGTTTGAAGGCACTCCCTCGACCCCCGGATTCTGTTCCACGTATCAGTAGGGCTTACCGCGCTTTCTTCCTTCGTCGCTTCTGCCGTGGCGCAACCTCCTTGTCGGATGAGTAGGGCACAGGCTAACTGTGCCGTGAGCTTGGTGGAAACCAATCGGATGTTGGATGCCCTGTCAGGCCGGCGGGATGCGGCTGAGAATCTCCCGCTCCGCGTCCAGCCAATCATCGAGCGCAGACCCATGCCGATAGCCCCGCTCACTGTAGAGTTCATAGGCCCGCTTCGCGATCAGGATATGGGGGTCATCGCTGGGCGACAGCGGAAGTGCGTGAGGCTCCTGCGCCGGCGGACTTTTGGGCTGCTGCTGAGGAGCCTGTATTCTCCGGTCTGGCTTTGTCGACCGGATGCGGACCGACTTCATGGCAGTCACTTTCTTTGATTACACAGTCATCGGCAGCCCACCATCAGCGGCGGTCATCGGGAGGGGGACGAAGGGACGATCAAGACAGGTCAATGGGAACGCCGGCCGCCGGTCGATTCGCCGAAGAGTTTCAGCGATACGTTCCGGCTTGCCCCAGTCGCTCCAGAGCGCGCCGGTCAGTTCGACGACCGCCAATTGCTCCGGGACACGCTGCAGCAGATCGGACGAGAAATTCTTGGCCGGCATATCCCGATAAATCGCCTGGAGGACGCGCCCTTCATTGGGTCCCCCGATGGCCCGGCTCAGCTGATCAAAGCGCGGCATCATGTCGGGCACGCACTGCCAGCCCAGTGACCAGAGCAGATCCACGTTGGCCGCAAACACCAGTGTGTTCCAAAGCGCTCCTGCCCGTAAGGCGGCATCGGCCTGAGCTGCATCGGGTTTTTCCAAAAAAGAACGGACCGTCTTCTGCACCGGTTCGCTCGGCAGGCCGGCGATGGACTGGTCAGGCTGTATCCACCCATAGTCCAGTTCCAGACGATCAGGGGGGACGCCCAACATCACCAACCGGTCGGGTCGTGATTCCGCGATCCGGACCGCACGTCGGACTGCTTCTAAGAACCGCTCTTCGGGATACACGAAATGGTCCGATGGGTAGAGCACCACGGTGGCCTGCGGAGCCTTGGCGCGGATATAGGTCAGCGGCAAGAACAGGCCGGCCGCTGTGTCGCGATTGGTCGGCTGGAAGAGAATCGTGCTCCCCGGCCTGCCTTCCAGCTGCGCGAGCGCTTCCTGGCGATGGCCGCGCGACCACCGTGACCATGCGATCCGGTGGCGTCAGTCTGGCTGCCCGGTCCAACGTGTGCTGGAACATGGAGCGTGTGCCGACGAATGCGCAGTACTGCTTCGGTTTGGGGCGGCCCAGCCAACGATGCACTAGCGAGCTTAGCCGCGTGCCTTCCCCGCCTGCCAAGATAATCGACCACAGCTGACCTGATGGGTTGCTCAGACTCATCATCTCGCACCTCCCTGATCCTCACGCACAAGTCACACTCTCCAAGTCACGTCTGTCGTTATCCCGGCGTTGCCTCTCGCGCGACCGTCCAGCATATGGGCGTCCTGTTCCTGGCCTCGCGCGTGGGCGCGTCGGCACGGGGCCCTTCCATCGGTTGGCCAGGATGCAGGTATCCAGGCACTCGCCGCAGTTGACACAACGCCACAGCCTCATCGGTCTGCCGGTGAGGTCACTCTCCAAGGATGCTGCGTAGCTGGGGACCATCAATCCGCCACAGCGTCGGCATGTTGCATCAGGCGAAGGCGATGTCTGCTGATGCGAATCCCTGTTCCGGGCTGGTGCCCGACGGGATGTGTCAGTCGGAGTGAAGGGAGAGGGGTCGATATGGTCGATATGAAAAGAGCCATCGAGCAGGATCATGGCAATGCTCCAATCTCCCGGAAGTACGTCCTCACCGTATCTTGGGCCTTCACCAAACACTCCGGACAGTAGGTGTGTGTGAGAGGGAACTCGGTCGGGTTCACGCCATGCGTCTGTCGATAGGTCCCGTGCATCACCCATCGCTCACGATCGGAGGGAGATCTCGTTTCGTCTCGAATGAGTCCGCAGATACAACAGACGGGGAGTAGTTGCGGTGCGATGAATGTCTCTCTGATTGAAGAGAACAGCGCGTCACGAGTTGTCTGCATCATGGTGTCATTGGAAGACATGGGACACCTCATGATGAACTCGATGATGAACTCGCTGGCGGAATAGCCCATTGCGTTGATCGTGCACGCGGGCGAACAGCAATTGACATGCCGGGCGACTTCGTTGAAACCCTGTTGAGAATTTCTTGTTGATCCAACGTGGACTTAACCTTTGTGAAAGAAGCAGATGGGGAAAACGGTCCTGTCCCCTGATGAAGACAAATGCCTCCACCATGATCCCGGCACTGTTGCAAGAGGCGACAGCGGCGAAAGGATGTTGTTCGGTAGTGTTGTGATGTGCCGAAGCATAGGAGGTATTCTCATACGAGCGAATCTTTGCCGGAAATACTAGGGGCCTCACCAGTTCGAGAAAGAAATCTTACTAGCAGGATATTGCCCCCCCGGCGTCGCTCTCGACACCCGTGACGCGTGAGGACCGGCTGGTTGCTCTGGTTTGTTTTGTTCATCTAGTTGATCTCGTTCAAACAAAGAAACAAGACAAACCAAATAGACCAGATAAGCCATGAACGACGAGCGAAGAGGATTCCCTTCTGCTGCTTCCCGGAATTGAGGACAGGTCGTGCGGCGACAGGAGGATCACGATACGGGAATGGGACAGGCCTCTGCGGTCAGGCAGACCGAATCCTTTCAGAAAGATCCGGTGGCTGGAATCGCCGATCGTGCGGGATTGATGGAATTGTTCCCAGTTGTTCGAGGCATGGCGCTCGCTCATGGTCTCAATGATGTCCTGACAATGCTGGTGTAGTGGCTTGGCGAGGGCTGATGCCGTTCCGATTTGCGGTGGGGCTTGTACCAATCGTGCGAGCAGATCCATCGCGCGCCGGTTCATGTGTAAAACCTGCAAGGAAGCGGATAGCACGACCATGCAAGGCCCGGTCACCTCTGGTTCCTGAGTCACAACAATGGCTCCTTTATGAATGGGACGTCGTCATTCACGGAAACGCTCGATACTGTTGACTTGGAGAACGATGCCACAACGAACGGCATGGATGTCTCACCGGAAGATTGAAACGTGCGTTGCACCTGCTCACTCATGATTCAACGGGGCGTCAAGCGTTCTGCGTCAAGGGACTGACTCGGCGTGAGCGAGAGCATGTAATGGAATGGGCCTGAATTCTGGATGGTGAGGGTGCCTCTTCGGTTGAGTCGGTCAATTGCGGAAAACACCTGGTTCCAGGAATAGTAGGGGAGCCTTTCGTTGAGCTCCTCGATCGAGCAGGTGCCGACCCGAGCGAGTTCCTGGCGAATGGCCGATTCGAGCACATCTGTCTGAGTCATACGGTCCTCCCAAGTTGACTTTGCTTCAGACTACACTGCGTTGTTTCCAGGTCTGTTACGGGCCTATTAACTCTACGTTAACTCCCCTCCCTCCGAGTGCGGTGTAATACCGCTCATCTTGTAAGGCAAGGACACCTAGGTGGAAACTAGGATGACCCCTGGTCCTGGAGAGAGACATTACTAGTGCCAGCTAGGCGGCGATCGCCCGACGATCTGTGTTCGCAGTGGCGGGATTGGCCCCAATCACTAGTCGGTCGTTGGTGGTGCTGGCTCTCGGCACTAGGTGTTCTCCTAGTCCTGCTAACGTCCTGCTGACGAAACACACCGGAAGTGAACAGATTCTCGTCTGCCTGATCCCTCAACTCTTGCTAGTCCTTCGCCGAGGGGCCTAGAATCGCAGCCTCTCCCATGCCACCGAAAGCGAGCAAGAAGAAACGCCAGCCCAAGACCAAGCCATCCTTACGCGCGCGAAGCGGTATCGCTCCCCCACCGTTGAAGACCGTGCTACCCGCGAAGGAAGAGCTCTTTGCAAAAGTCTTCCGCTCGAGTCCCCATCCAATTGGTATTACCGAGCTAGAGACGGGGCGTTGTCTTGAGATCAACGATGCCTGCTTAGAGATTTTTGGCTTTCGACGCGACGAGGTCGTGGGGCAGACAACATTGATGTTGGGGATCTGGCCTGATCCTCATGAGCGGGCCAGGTTTATCGAACGGCTGAAAGGCGAAGGAGCCATCCGCAATTTTGAAATCTCAATGAGGATGAAAAGCGGGGAGCTACGTCAATTTATCATCTCGTCAAACGTGATCACTCTGGGGGGAAAACACTGCCTGCTGACGATTGGACACGACATCACCGAACGCAAACAGGCAGAGGTCGCGCTTCGCGAGAGCGAGCAGCGCTTTCGGGCGATTTACGACCAGACCTATGAATTCATCGGGCTCCTCAAGCCCGATGGTACCTTGATCGACGCGAACAGGACCGCCCTAGCATTTCGTGGATTGCAGCTTTCAGACGTCGCAGGCAAACCGTTCTGGGAGACACCCTGGTGGGATATTTCCGTTGAACTCCAAGAGAAACTAAGAGAGGGCATTACTGAGGCAGCACAAGGTAAATTCGTCCACATCCAAATTCAGCACCGGGCGGCGGATGGCACAATCGAGGACATCGATTTTTCCCTGACACCGATTACGGATCGAAATGGAAAAGTCACGGAGATTATTCCGGAGGGCCGCCGTATCACGGCACTCACGGGAGGCCGGGACCAGTTGCGACAGGCCCATGAGAAGTTGGAACGCCTGGTTCGGGAGCGAACGGCTGAATATGACAAGGCGATCGAGTCGTTGCGCGAAAGCGAAGAGCGGATTCAAGGCATGCTGGATCACAGCCCGAGCCCGATCTGGCTCAAGGACTTGCAGGGCTGCTATCTGGACGTCAATCAACAATTCGAGCGGACCTTTCATCGCACCCGCCAGGACATCATCGGCAAGACGGATCATGACATCTTCCCGCCTGAGCATGCTACCGCCTATCGAGCCAACGATCTGGAGGTATTGAAAGCCGGGCGGTCGCTCCAGTTCGAAGAAGTTGCACTCCACGATGACGGTCCCCACACAAACATCGTGTCCAAATTTCCGGTTCGGCGACGCGACGGCATGCCGTACGGAGTTTGCGGCATTGCTACGGACATCACGGAGCGGAAGCGGGCGGAACAGGCCTTACGCGAACGCGAAGCGCTCACCGGGGAGTTCCTGGACAACAGTGCTACTGTCGCCTGGATGAAGGATGCCGAGGGGCGGTACATCTTTATCAGTCCAAGCTTCGAACGGCGTTTTAACGCTCGCCTCGAAGACTGGTGGCACAAGACGGACTTCGAACTATGGCCCAGGGAGGTCGCCGAACAGTTCCGGGAGAATGACTTGGCCGTCTTAAGGCAGAACTCTGTGATTGAAGTGGTCGAGGAATTCCACAATCCGGATGGCAGCCGGTCCTGGTGGTTGAGCCACAAATTTCCCTACCAGGATACGTCCGGAAAGCGATACGTCGGTGGGCTCGCGGTCGATATCACGGAGCGCAAGAAGGCAGAGGAGGCGCTCCATCAGAATCAGCTTGAATTGCGCCGCTATCAAACACAACTTGAAGAACTGACATCCAAACTCCTTTCCGCTCGGGACAACGAGCGGCAGCGGATTGCACGCGATCTTCACGATGATTTCAGCCAGCGACTGGCTGCGCTGATGCTCGATGTCGCGGCGCTGCAACTACAGCCCCCTCTCTTACCTGAGCTGATTGCTAAATCGCTCGAGCCGGTGCAGGAGCAGCTTGAGCAACTGTCGGACGACATTCACAAGTTGGCCTACCAACTGTACCCGTCTCTGGTAGAGCATGCGGGTCTACAACCAGCTATCGAGGACCATATTCACAAGGTGACCGAGCGGACCGGACTCCATATCGTCCTAAAAGCTAATGACGTTCCTGCTGCGATCCCTCTCGAATGGGCCACCTGCCTGTTCCGTGTGCTGCAGGAAAGCCTTCAGAATATCGTCAAGCATGCGAACGCCACAGAGGTATTGGTCAAGCTGAGCGGGTCGTCGAAAGGGATCGGTTTATCTGTAGCAGATAACGGCATGGGATTTGACGTAGGTGACAAGAGCCTCCAGCAAAAGGGTTTGGGGTTGATCAGTATGCAGGAACGGCTGCGGCTGCTGAAGGGATTCCTGCGCATTCATTCAAAGCCGGCCGATGGAACCAAGGTCTGTGCCTGGATTCCCTTTCAGGGGAGCGCCCTATGATTCGTCCGCGCATCCTGATGGCGGATGACCATTCCATCGTGCTGGCTGGACTCCGGAAGCTCGTCGAAGCTGAAGGCGAGGTCGTCGGCACCGTCGAAGACGGTCGCGCGCTCGTCGAAGAGGCGCAGAAGCTGCGGCCGGACATTATTCTCTTGGACATTTCCATGCCGCTGCTCAATGGGCTGGATGCTGCGCGGCAACTCACGAAACTGGTCCCGGAGAGCAAGCTCATCTTCCTGACCATGCATGCCACGCCGACCTACGTGACAGAGGCCTTCAAGGCCGGAGCCTCGGGATATCTGATCAAGCGTTCCGCCACATCGGAACTGAAGCAGGCTATCCAGGCCGTGATGCGGGGACAACATTACATGACGCCCTTGATCACTAAAGATGTGCTGGCTGTGACACTCCATCCTCCGGAGGGCCAGATGCGCAAACGGCCGGTGGCGACCCTCACGCCACGCCAGCGCGAAGTGCTGCAGCTCATTGCGGAGGGGAAGGGCACCAAGGCCATTGCTTCCATTTTGAACATTTCCGTCAAGACCGTGGAATTCCATAAGTTTCGGATCATGGATGAATTAGATCTCCATTCGACCGCCGATCTCACCAAATATGCCATCGCCGAGGGCCTGATAAGCCTGTAAATGCCTGCCCGATTGGTCGCCTAGTCCGGAGAATACATGATCAGAGCCTGCTCGCCGGTCGATGTGCGTGGTGATCCTCACCGCACCTTCTCGCAAGCCACGTTGCGCCACTAGTAACATTTCCTCGAAGTACTCGCGCTTCCCCTAGTTTTCCTTTTTATTGCCTTCACCTAGTATGCGCCGCGTAGATTGCAGCCACAATCAAGGAGGTGCTTTATGGGCGTCTCGGCTATCTTTGATCGTGTGCAAGAAGCATTGGAGAACCTTGGCGCCGATTGTCCTATGGAGGAGGTGGTAAGTCTCTGCCCCGAGCTAACGTGGAACCAAGTGTTCTTGGCCATCGACTACTTGAGCCGGACCGGGCAGGTTCGCGTGACTATGGATCCTGCGAGGACCTACAGAGTGCAGGCTCTGCCTGCGCAGATGCAGACCGGCTCACTGGTTTCCTCCGCTCCCTAGGTGTGCCTAGGGAGAAGACTTGGAATTTCCCCAGACCAGTATTGAGGATGCCTGTGCTAGGATGCCGCCCTCGAGTAGTTCCCGAAGCATTCTGGCCGGAGGATCTGCATGGAGAGACGAAACGAGGCAACAGAGGAAGAGCAATCTGCTTCAGGAAAGACGGAGGCGCCCATGGAAATCTTGACGGTTCAGGAAACCAAGAGGGTCACGCCGGTGCCAACCTGCGCCCACCAGAGGCTCATCGACGATGTCTTGACCAGAGACGGCAAGCGGACCGGCAAGGTTCGATGTCTTGAGTGTGGTGCGGTATTTGCCGACCCCTACCGGGGTATGCAATGACTCGTTGAGTCAGTTGGCTGGGCAGTCATCAGGCGTGATGAAAGCGTCCGCACGGAGGATCGCTCTCATCGCAGAATCCCGCTCACGATCAGTTCGACCGCCTGTTCGGGGTTCAGTCCACGAGCCATCAAGGTTTCTAATTCCTTCTTATCCACGCTCCCGATCGCGGCTTCGTGCGTGACTTTCGCCTCCGGGTGAAAGACCCGCACGATCGGAATCGCGCTGGCGTGGGCTTGGCCCTGTACGATCTCCATGCAATCCACATGGCCCCGCGCGCCTTTGGCATAGGCTTCGGTGATGCCGGTGATTTCGGCAAGCGCCTGGTCTTCCAGCACAACACGGGTCTTGATGAGGCCGCGTGAGCGTTCCCCTCTGAGCATGACAGCTTCTTTCAAGAGAATGTGATCAGTCTTATGCGCGAAGATCTTCGCACTGAGTTCGGCAAGGCCTTCTTCCTCCACTTCGACGAGATAATCGATGTCGAGGCTGCCGACCGAACCGGATAACAATGAGAAGTCTGAAAAATAACGCGCCCCTTTTCCGATCTTGATCGTCGCGTGGGGGAGCACCTGCATGCCGCCGTGGGGGCCATGGTAATGACCCTCGGTATAGGTCAATGACGCGGCCGGCCCGATCTCCATAATGGCCTGCATGCGATGTTCTGCCGCCTTCGCGAAGGGAAACAGGCAATGGGAAAGTACCCGCACGTGGGCCCCTTCGTTCACCCGCACATCAATTTTGATCTGCTGCACGCCGGTGGGGTGCGCGATGCCGAAACACATGTGTATCGGTTGAGCGATCTGCACACCCGCTTCAACAATCAGTTTCCCGACGATGGCATCCGGCGTTTCCTCCAAGTCCAGGCGGAGTCCGGGAACGGTCCGTTGACTGAGGATGTGGTGCCCGTGCGCCACGACGTGCGCGATGCGCGTATCGTCGAGGATGGCCGGTTCGGCTCCCACCATGGTCAAGGTCCGTCTCAGCTCATCAAGCTCGGACATAATTACAGACCTCTCCATCGCACCGGACGCAAGTCCGCCCTCGGAAATGATCGACAGCCTCGCGTGGACCGCCGGAAAAAATGATGTGTCCGGCGCAGAGTTGCGACGCTCGGTCGGCGACGAGCGCAACCTCTTCCTGATGGGTGATCAATAAAACTGATCCGCCATTTTCTTTCAGGGCGCGAATGATGCCGATGATCTGATTGATCGAGAGCATGTCGATCCCAGCCGCAGGTTCATCGAGAATGGCGAGTTTTGGTTGCACGGACAACACTGAGGCCAATTCGATTCGATGGCGCTCCCCACCGCTGAGGGCCTTATCTACTTGCCGAGTCAGATAACGCCCAGGATCCAACCCGACTTGCCTCAGCGCCGGCTCTGGGTCGCAGTCCGATTTGCCCAGGGTCAGGTACTCGCGAACCGTGACGCCTTCAAACCGGGCCGGCTCCTGCCACGCGAGGGTCATGCCCAACTTGGCCCGTTCATGCATCTTGAGAGAGAGAAGATCAGTGCCATCGAATAGAACGCATCCGGCGCTCGGAACATAGCCTTCGCAGCCCATTAATAGATATGCCAGTGTGGTCTTGCCGGAGCCATTGGCTCCGAGGAGCGCATGGATCTCCCCCGCTTGGACTGACAGATCGAGTCGGTCGAGAATCGCATGGCGATCCACCTCGAAGGTCAAGCTGTGAATGTCCAGTAGAGGAGTTGGCATCGATACACACCACGTCGCTTGAATCGTACTGCATCAGATGTGCCTGTAGTAAGGTAGCGAACTTTGGGCACAGAAAGAGTACGGAGGATTGTGAGCGTAGCGTTTTGCGGCAGAGAGAACAAAGGTCTTGGGGAGTTAGGCCTCAGCCATTTTGGAGAGATAGGGAAAGAAGTTATGGTACAGTGACGACCCCATGAGGATTTTTATTCTTGGAGTCGGGGCTACTGGGTCGCTGCTGGCGAAGATCCTGATTCGCCAGGGTCATCAAGTATCCTGTGGTGACCGTGATCCGACCCGTGCTCACGCCTTTCTCGGTGAACGATCAACACTTGTTATTAAGCAGGTCAATGCTCGAAACCTGCGTCGTGTTGTAAAGGCAGCCAAAGGCTGTCAGCTCTTGATCAATACGTGCCCCACTGCCTTGAACAAGGTCATCATGCGTGCTGCATTGCGATTGCGCGTCCATTACATCGACACCGCGTCACACTTGAGGGCAAACCCGTTTCGACCCGAGCAACTGCGCTTCGATCGACAATTCCGGATAAAAAAGCGATGGGCTCTCATTCACGCGGGGGTGGCACCTGGATTGACCAATCTTTTGGCTGTGCAGGCCGCAGTCGGACTCGATCAGCTCGACAAGGGTGAGGTGCGGATTTTTGAAGATACCTCGAGCGAGAATCCCGTCTCGCAATGGTCTGCCGAGTCCTCCTTTGACGAAGCCGTATCGCGCCCCCGAATATACCGGGACGGCCGGTTTCGCTTCGGCCCTCGATTTGGAGAGCGGGAACTCTTCCGGTTCCCACAGCCGATCGGACAGGTCGGCGTCGTGCTGGCGGCACAAGACGAAGTCGTAACCCTTCCCCGCATCCTTCACCTCAACAACATGGATGCGAAGATTGGAGGGACCG
>JACPZN010000063.1 GCA_016195505.1 Nitrospirota bacterium
CGGCCTGGCCAAGAACTATCCCGCCGTCCGCGTGCTCCATTTTGACCGGAATTATGGGCAATCTTCGGCCTTCGATGCCGGGTTTAAGCATTCCACCGGCGCCCTCGTGATCACCCTGGACGGCGATCTCCAGAACGACCCAGCGGACATCGACACCCTGTTGCCGTTCACCAGCGACTACGATCTCGTCTGCGGATGGCGCACGACCCGCAATGACAATGTCGTGCGAAAACTTTCCTCCCGCATCGCCAACACCGTGCGCAACGCCGTGACCGGTGATCGCGTGCACGATACGGGATGCTCGCTCAAGATTTTTCGGCGGGCAGTCGTCGACAAGATTCAGCTCTTCAACGGGATGCACCGGTTTTTCCCCGCGCTGGCGCTGATGCACGGATTCTCGGTGACCGAAGTACCGGTGCGTCACTATCCCCGAGCCCACGGCATTTCGAAATATGGTGTCGGGAATCGTCTCTTCAAGAGTTTGTACGATCTCATCGCGGTGCGGTGGATGCAAGGGCGTGTGTTGCGGTACAAACTCCGTGATGAGTGATCTGTGATGGGTGATGAGTGAACGGAAAGCCTGTCGCTACTCACAAAGGTCTCGATGTTTGGAAGAAAGCCATGGACTTAGCGACACAAGTGTACTCTCTCACAATGCGGTTTCCTAAAGAAGAGCTCTATGGTCTCGCTTCCCAGATTCGGCGGTCTGCCGTTTCAATCCCCAGTAATATTGCAGAAGGTGCGGCAAGACACTCCAGGAAGGAATACATCCAGTTTCTTTACGTCGCTTCAGGCTCAATCGCCGAATTAGAAACCCAGCTTATTTTGGCTACACGAATGGGATTTGCTTCAAATGACAGCACGCTCTCCCGCATTGAAGAAGTCAGGAAAATGCTCCTCGCCCTGCTGCGATCTTTGAAAAAGAAACCGATCACCCATCACTCATCACCCATCACGCCTTTCCCATGAGTCTCGAAGCTATCTGGATCGCAATCGGATTTCTCGGGCAGGGACTGTTTTTCGGCCGGTGGATCATTCAATGGGTGGCGTCTGAGCGAAGTGCCAAAAGTAAAGTGCCCACGGCTTTCTGGTATATGAGTCTCATCGGCGGACTCATCACGCTCGCCTACGCCATCTATCGCCGAGATCCGGTCTTTATCGCGGGGCAGAGTGTCGGTGCGGTGGTCTATGTGAGAAATCTTGTGCTGATCTATAGGGCCGCGGCATCACCATCCACGCCACTGGCGCCACCTCCGTCCAATGGCTAACTGAGCCCAATGACGCCCGGACCATCCATGAAGCAATGACAACTGCACGGACGCCTCTCCATCTTGCAATCTTGGTACTTCTGGCCGGGCTGTTTTTCTTCTGGGGGCTCGGATCGATCGGGCTCACCGATCGCGATGAAGGCCGCAACGCCGAAGCCGGGCGCGAAATGCTGGAGACCGGCGATTGGATCAGCCCTACCTTCAACTACGAACCACGCTTTGCGAAACCGGTCCTCGTCTACTGGCTGATGACCGCCAGCTATCGTGTATTTGGAGTGAGTGAGATGGCTGCGCGTTTTCACTCTGCGGCGTTTGGGCTTGGTCTGATTTTGCTGACCTACTGGTTTCTGTTGCGTCTGCGCGACCCCGACACGGCCCTGATCGGAGCACTGATGCTTTTGCTAAACGTCGAGATCATCAGCTTGAGCCGCATGGCTCTGACCGATAGCGTCTTGATCTTTTGCACCACACTGTCGCTGTACGGATTTTGGCTCGGCTTTCAGACGACCGAGCGGCAACGGAGCTGGCTCTGGGTATTCTATGTCGGGATGGCATTCGGTACGCTGGCCAAAGGACCGGTTGGGGTTCTCGTTCCTCTTGTCACCGTTGCCCTGTATCTGACTCTGACAAAACAATGGACGCACTTCTGGCGACTGGGGAAGCCACTGGGGGGAACCGCTCTCTTCGCACTACTCGCACTCCCTTGGTACCTCGAGATGTGGTCTCTTCATGGAAGCGAGTACGCCGCCTCAGCACAAGCGAATACCGTGGGGCGATTTCTTAATCCGATGGAAGGGCACGGCTTCACGCTCTTCTTCTATGTGCCCGTCCTCCTGCTGGGCTTCTTCCCCTGGAGCGGCTGGCTCCCCTATGCCTGGTATGACGCGTTTAGAAGCTGGCGAGCGGCGTGGAAAGCAGATGCGATGCGAGACTGGTCACGCGTGACGAGCGAAGAAGCAGGAGGCCAACAGGGATCGTCCAGCGAGTCAACCAATGTGTCACGCATCACACATCACGCATCACATCCTTCGGATACGCTGGACTGGTTCGCTGCTGCTTGGATATCGGGTACGTTTGTCTTTTTTACTCTCTCTTCAACCAGGCTGCCCCACTACATTGGGCCACTTTTCCCAGCCGTGGCAATCTTGACGGCATGCTATTGGTCGCGATGCGTCACGACACCGGACACGCGAGGGGCTCGCGCGTCAATCCACACCGTCATGCTCGTCGGCTTCGTGCTCGTCGGCGCCTTCGCCTCCGTACCCTGGGCCTATGAGTCGTTCATCGCCGGAAAGATCACCAAGGAATTTCCGCTGGCCGCGCAAGTCTCGTTAGGCAGCGGCCCCTATCTGGCGGCGACGATCTTGCTGATCGGGACAGGTCTGGTGGGCTATTTCGGATTCTCGGAGCATCGGCGAGCCGGCGCCTTCTGGGCTGCCGGCGGATCGTTCGCCTGCATCGTCCTTGTCGCGATGCAATTTCTTCTGCCTGCGGCTAACCGCTATTTCATCGCCCCGCCGCAGGAACTGGCCTATGCGGCCGGCTTGAACCTCGGTCCTGCTGATCAACTCGTGGCTTTCGGCTCGACGAGGCCCTCCCTGGCATTCTATGCGAGGCGGAAGGTGATCTTCATCCCGTCCGGTGAAGTCGATCGGCTGAGTGGCGCGCTTGCTTACCAAGGCCGTACGATGATTCTGCTGCCGGAAACGTTTCAAGACTCCTTGCCGAAAGAAGCGGCGACATTTCAGCCGATTCTCAAGCGATTCGGCTATCTACTCTTGGCCAGCCAACCGATGGTGACGATCCCGGAAAGCGCCGTACCATCTTCCACGACTGCTCCACGCATCCTTGGCCATTAGAAATCAGTGATGTGTGATCGGGGATGTGTGAAGAGGAGAGAAAAGTGGGACATTCAATGGATGTGAACCTTGTTCACTTCCCGAACTTTTCCCATCACTCGCCACTCTTCACCCATCACTTCCCTCAGGTCACCGAAACGGCAAGACCCCACGGCCAGCAAAAAGGATGGTCAACGCCATCAGCAGGAACATCACGAGCGCACCCTCCATCATCAACCGTCGAACCTCCGACCACCGCTTAACTTCTCTGACCCCTGAATTGCCTTGAAACCAGAAGGCCAGGCAGGCGAAGCCCACAGCAGCTAGTACAAGCGGAGCCGTGGTCATACAGGCAAGCCCATAGGCAATGAGTACCAGCGAGGCCCTATTCTGTAGCTCTGTCATGGGCTGCTCGTTGCCGGTCCATTGTGTTCGCCGCAACCACAGGCCGACGGCCGTCGCCGCCGTCCCGAGCCCGAACAAAAGGGTGCCAGTGATCTCTCCATCCGCTGGCCGCGCGAAAGTCCAGATGAGAGCGAGAACCGCAGTTCCACCGAGAGCCGCATGACGCAGTCCCTGCTGAATCGACTCACGCCATGCCCGCAACGGAGCGGCGGCGACTGAGCCGCTCACGATGCCCAACACTGCGCCTCCCAACACATCGGTGGGAAAATGCGACCCTCGAATGACGCGGCTGATGCCGACAAACGCCGCGATCCCAAAACAGAGCGGAGCGAACGCCGGAAACCGTTTGGCCAACGCCGCCGCTATCGCAAAACTCGCGGTCGTATGCCCGGAGGGAAAGGAATCCAACCCGGACGCAAAGGACGGTGTGAACTGCCACTCTCCGGAATGGACAAACTTGGGGCGCGGTCTTCCGAGCAGATGTTTCAGCCCGTTCGACAACACCGCCGCAAGGCCGTGCGCGAGCAACGTGTCGATCCCGGCGAGCTTGAAATTCGGCCTGGCACAACTCCACCCGATCGCGAGCAACAGGACACTGACGGCAGTCAGGCGCCACCCGTAGCCGATCCAATCCCCGGCATCACTGAAAAACGCCATCCAGGGGACCGTGAGTGCTTCCCCCGCCTGATGGGTGGTGAAGGTGCGGAGATACCGGACGATGGGAAGATCGAATTGCAGCAGCCCGAAAAAGGCGATGACCAGCGCGGCACAGGCCGAGACCAGAGACACGATATCCAAGCAGCGATGGGTGATGGGTGATGGGTGATGGGTCGTCAAACTACAGGAAAGATCTCGGTCTGCTTCTTCGCTCATCACTCATCACTCATCACTGGTCACCTATTCATGGCACCCAATCAGCCAGAAAGACGTTGAATTCGCCCGGTTCCTTCGCATTTCGATCCGACACCCACACCAGGCGCTTGCCGTCCGGCGAGAACATCGGGAAGCTGTTGAAACGCCCTTCCACAGTCAGACGCTCCAACCCGGTCCCATCGTCGCCCACCAAGTATAAATGGAAGCTCGGTCGTCCCCCTTCTCCTCTCGTTTCCACGTTGGAAGAAAAAATGATGCGTTTGCCGTCGGGATGAAAGAACGGGGAAAAATTCGATGCCCCATTGGACGTGACCTGTTTCTTGCCCGATCCATCGGCATTCATGACGAAGATTTCAAGCTGCCCTGGCTCGACCAGCCGTTGGGCCAATAATTCCTTATAGCGGGCAATCTCCACGGGATCGATCGGGTGCGACGCGCGGTATACGATCCGCCGGCTGTCGGGCGAGAAAAACGCGCCTCCGTCGTAGCCCACCTCGTCGGTCAGCCGCCGGATCTTCGTGCCATCGAGATTCATCGCGTAGAGATCAAGATCCCCGTCTTTCACGGAAGTCCACACAATGGTTTTCCCATCCGGCGACACCGTCGCCTCGGCGTCATAGCCAGGTGTCGACGTCAGTTTCTGCATCTCCTGTCCATCGATGCGCACGGCATAGAGACCGTAGTCATCGAGCGCCCACCGATAGGCCCCGTCCCGTTTCGGCTTGGGGGGGCAGTTCGGCCCCGTCGCATGGGTCGACGAATAGAGCAGGCGTCGATCCCCGGGAAAAAAGTAGCCACACGTGGTAGCTCCCATGCCGGTACTCACCAAGCGCACTGCGTCACTGTCCAGATCCATCACATACATCTGATAACACCCCAGCCCGGTGTCGGCCGGTTTGAGCGTGGCTGCATACGAATCCTTCATCCAATTATTCGTCGATTGAAATATCAGTTTGCTGCCGCTGAATGAAAAATAGGCCTCGGCATTCTGGCGGCCAAAGGTCAGCTGGCGAATGTTTGAGAGATGCCGTTCGGCAGAACTCGCGGAGGCAGCCTTCGTCGATTCCTTCGGCTGATCCCCTGCCAGTGCAAATGCGGGCAGGCATACCACCACACACAGGCATCGTAGCAGATCCCTCATGTGCCTAGAGATCCCCATCAATCCGTACCTCTTGTATTTCCGGCGAACTCTGCCACAGTTCGCGCTTCGCCACGACCCCTTCGTGGAAAATCACGTAACTCTGCCAGCCATAGTAGAACAGGAGCCGTGAAACTTTGGCAACCGCTTGGGGCGTCACGCCGTAGAGGACTGTGATGACGCTCCCTGGCACATTCGCCCGATGACAGGAAAAGAGCACCGCCATCGTCGGCCCTTCATGCATCTGGCCATCGATCTGAAAACCCCCACTCCCCAATGTGACCAGGTTGCCGCAGGGCTCCTGCACGATCGACTGGACTGCCCGTTGCTGATCCGCTCCTGCCAGCACCAACACCGACCCACTGGACGGAAGCGTCGCACCCTCCACAGGTGATACTCTGGTCTTCTGGAATTCCGGCAGCTGTGATTCCTGATCGACGATGCGAGCCATGACCTGCTGCAATGGTGACGCAGGATCGGAAAATGCGCGCACCACGGTTCTCTGTGGATCGGTCACATAGCTGTTCAACATCGGCGGCAATTGAGCCCGTGCGAATCGGCGGAAGGCCATCAAATCTGGATCGAGCTGCACCGCCAAGGGCTGATGGGGCAATACGAACTCGGCGACATTCTCAGACAATGGGTCGATCGCCATCCATCTGGTTTCTGCCGCTTCCTTCATCACGATTTTGATGGGGACCGCCATCCGAAACAGTTTGCCCGCCTGTTGAATACGAACCGTCAACTGCCAGGCGTTTCCGCCGCCATCTCCTTTTACTCGATGGGCACTGATATCCCTCAACGACAATGTCGGCGCCCCGGACCGTTCGACCCATTGCTCGAAAAACCACCGTAAGTCTTGGCGACTTTCCCGTGAAAAGACGGCCTCGATGCTTCCCCAATCAGCGGCGCGATTGCGATATCGGTTCACGAACGTCTTCAGTCCGCGCCAGAATGCATCGTCTCCGATCTCCCGGCGCAGCTGGTGAAACACGAATGCCGATTTCTGGTAGCCGATGGCGTTGTCTTTCTCATCGTTCTTCCTCAGAAATCGCGCCACCGGATAGTCCTGCTCAGGCGTCACATAGACGCTATAGCCTTGCATCATCATTCGCCGCTGCTCGAGCGCTTGCCGAGCATCCTGGGTCAGCTCGTGCCAATAGTAATTCGCCAAGTAGGTCGTCAGTCCTTCGACCCAGTTGCCGTGATCGGCTCGATTGAACACCGAGTTGCCGATCCATGAATGCACGATCTCGTGGCCCAGCGCATAGGGCTGTACATAATGCCGTTTGATGCTGCCGCTGCCGAGCAACGTGAACGACGGCATGCCGAGCCCACTGGCGAAGAAATTTTCCACGACCGCAAACTTCTCAAACGGATAATCGCCTAATATCGGAACGTATGCATCGAGGTACTTCGACGTGGCATCGAGGTACTCATCCGCC
>JACPZN010000064.1 GCA_016195505.1 Nitrospirota bacterium
AGTTCATTCACCAAGGAGTGACCATGGCCGACATTACGATCTATCAGAAACCAACCTGTACCACCTGCCGTCAGGCAGTACAACTGTTGAAGGACAGCGGTAAGCCATTTACGGCAATTAACTACTATGAACGTGCCTTCACGAAGACGCAGTTGAAAAGCCTCTTGAAGAAGGCCGGGCTCTCACCCAAAGACGTCCTGCGAACGAAAGAAGAAATCTATCAAGAGCTCGGATTGGCCAAAAAGAGCCTATCGGACGATGAGCTACTCGATCTGATGGTGAAGCACCCGGATCTCATTCAACGGCCGATTGTAGAAAAAGGCGAGAAGGCGATCCTGGCGAGGCCGGCAGATTCGATAAAGAAACTGTTGTAAGACATTCGACTAATTCCCGAACTCGCTGTACGCGACGATACGGCCTGTTGCGGCATGGGATGGCTTTCGAACCTCAGGTGTGGCAGTCCCTCTCTTCACTTGGTTACCGCCCTCTCCTTTAGCTTCGTAGAGGGCCCTATACGCAGCTTTGGTGGCAAGACCGAGCGACAATCCGGAATCCCCTGTCTCCGCAAGGCCGATGCTCACGGTAACGGCGAGTGCTTCATCGCCGGATCGTGTGCGTGATGACCGTGCTCCCTCCCAGACTCGATCGCGGCCGCGTAAGTATATCGTGGCCTGCTCCACCGTTTTTCGGATTGCTTCAAGAGTGGCTACTGTTTCCGTCGCCGTCTTCTTCGGAAACAGAATGGTAAATTCCTCGCCGGCCAGCCGAAAGACCTTCCCTGATCCCGAAGCAGCCATGATTTTTGGGGCAACTAGGCGAAGCAGCTGTTCGCTGACTGGTTTCCCGTGCTGATTTCCATATTGTTTCAACTGATCGATTCCTACGACGGCTAGCACATACTTTTTCCCGAGGCTCGCCACAGCTTCCTCGTAGGCCAGCTTTCCCGGAACACCGGTCAGATCGTCACGATAGCTTCGTTGATGAGAGGCTTGAACCAGAGTCAAAAAGAGGATGAGGCCAGCTGCGGAAAGAAAATTGGTCGGCGACCAACCAGAGGGCAGTGCCTGAAATGCTGTGAATGAGGCAATCAATGCCCAGAGGGCTCCGCTGTCAAGTGGACTCTTTTCCAGTATGAATCGCACGCCGATCAACAGCAGAGCTCCACTAAAAGCTAAGAGGGCAGGCTGAGGAAGTGCTGACCAGTCCGTCCGTAATATCGGCAGTAGAGGTTGCTGCAATGGCAGTGCGAAGTTAGCCTGTTCCGGAAGAGACAACCACAGCACCAGGAACGGCTGTATCAATACCAGCGGCAGACGTAGGATACCGCGCCAGGTTGAAATGGCTTCTTCCTTGATGAGAGAGAGCGCCAGAAGATTAAGCGGCAGCAAGAACGTAGTCGCGGCAAACACGATACGGCCTGCCGACGAAGGATCGGGGTCAGTCAGCGGAAACAGGACAATGGCACGGTCGGTCACCGCTAGAACTATGAGCGAGAGGATCAAGCGGCTGCTGGAAACGTACCAGCCGAAGACCAATCCAAATCCCAGCACAATGTACGGAAATGCCTGGACCGGCCCCTGGACCCATTCTGGCAGGCCCTGAGGACGAAGAAAGCCGATGGCGGCGAAGAAGATGATCCCACCAGGAATCAGGAAAGCGAAGAACGATTTTATGATCGACGACATGCTACCAGCGCCAAGACCACAGGCCGATTTCAGCTGGGCAAAGAGCGAGAAGCATACCAGAACTTTTAGCAATTCCACGAAGAATTGGTAAAAAACTCCTGAGTTCTAGCGGGATTAGAGTCGTACTTGGCATGAACACTGGCAGAAATCGATCTACTGCAGTGAGAATGGAACTAGTTGTCCTGTTTTGGACAGGGCTAGGCAGGGCGGTATGCCCATAGTTTGGGCTAATTTGAAGGCGGCGACCAGGTGATTGTCCCAGACTTGGGATCGATGGTGATGGCGAGTTTTCCATCGAGCACCTCAAGCAGCAATTCTCCCAGCAAGATGCGCCGCCACCCTTTCAGGAGTGGAAGGTCGAGGTCGGCACGATTGCTCTTGGCATCCACCAGTACCTGGAGGTCTGCAGTCGTGGCCAGCAACGTAGGCGCGATCTCTTCTTCTGTGGCGCGAGCTTTCACCACCGCCTGAAGCAACTCCACGAGCCCGGTAGATTCCGGTTCAGACTTCCGTTCTTTAGGGACCTCCGGCCAGGCAGATGGTGGAAGCGAGAGCGCTGCCTGGATAGTGGCCACAAGCGTCTCACCATTTCGATCGGATTCTGATCCATGGAGGCCTCGGACTTTGCGCAGCTCCTGCACGTGACGCGGAGGATGTCGTGCCAACTGTAGAAGAACTTCGTCCCGCATCACCCGGCCACGGGGTACATTCCGACGTTTTGCCTCCCCTTCCCGCCAGGCCGCCAGCTCTCGAAGAACCGCGGCTGATTTCGGCTTGAGCGTATCCCAGCCGCGTATGCGTTGGTAGCGTTCCTGTGGTTCACGGCGCGTCTCTCCCACAGTGCCTTCCAAACGAGAGAACTCTTCGTGGGCCCAGTGGAGCCGGCCAAGCTTGGACAGACGCCTGTGGAGATGATCATGAATCGCCAGAAGAAAGGTCACATCCTCAAGCGCATAGGCCAATTGATCTTGAGACAGCGGGCGGGCACTCCAGTTTGTAAATGTATGTGCCTTATCCAGCTTCATGCCGTGGACTCGTTGGACGAGGTTGGCATAGGCAATCTGCGGACCGAAGCCGACCATCGCGGCGGCAATTTGGGTGTCGAAGAATGGCTTTGGAATTTGGCCGGCATGGACCGCGAAGAGATCCAAGTCCTGTCGTCCGGCATGCACAACTTTTTGAATCGCCGGGTTACACATAATCTCCCAGAAGACATCCAGCGCGCCGCCTGCCAGGACTGCGGGGAGTGCCAGGCGGGAACAATCCTTTAATTGCTCGCAGAATTCGCTGAGGGCGCGGGAGCTCGTAATATAATGGTGGGGTTGGGTGGGCATGGTCACAGTCGATTCATTCTGCGGGGCTGTAGGGTCGGTCAGGTGGCCGCATAGGTTCGGTATTGCTCAGACTGAGGTATTCTCTTAGAAATTGATAGGCTTCCAGCATGCGGCGGAGTTCCGGTTCAGAGCTGCGATCGCCGTTGTTGGCGTCAGGGTGCAGCTGCTTGGCCTTGATCCGAAAGGCCGCGGTTACGTCGGCAAGGGAACTGCCGAACTCCACGCCCATGGTGGCATAGGCGTCCATCGCGTTGTTCACACCGTTCTGGTTGTCTCCTAGCGCGGTTCCTCCCCTGCTGGCGGCTTTCAGCATGTCGGCGAGGCTGACTTTCTTGCGCCGCCGCCGCGGCCGTTCACGGATCTCGCTATCGAACTCGTCCCAGCGATCTTCGACAAACTCCAACCGGGACTCCAGACGCATGGCACCGGACAAGTCCCGAATCGCCTCCAGCTCCTCTTCAATCTCGATGAGGGACTTGATGACTTCCTCAAGCCCCTGTTCAACCCGGAAAAAGCCATCCACCCGTTCTTCCATCATGGTATCGACGGCGATTTCCAAGCTGTCTTCTGTTTTGGAGCGCAGAGAGCCGATGCGCTTCTGCATACCACTGCGAAACTTGATGTATTTACCCATCGAGAAAGGCATCGATTGGACCACGCTCCTGGCGGGAAGTATTGTAGCACAGTGCGATTCAAGGCCAGAAGAGCGCCGGTACGAACCATTCAAGCTGGTGGTGCGTAGGTTTGATGGAACGAATTACTCTAGCAATGGCTGGTCATCGGCCGTTGCTCGCCTTCGCGCGACCCCACTGACTCGGGCAGCAGCCGCGACGGCTCGGGCAACGCGCGGAACGACTTCTTTGTCGAAGAGGCTGGGAATAATGTAGTCTTCGCTCAAGGCGCCTTCTGGAATCGCGAGCGCGATGGCCTTGGCCGCGGCCAGCTTCATGGCTTCGTTGATCTCGCTGGCTTGAACGTCGAGCGCGCCACGGAAGATGCCAGGGAACGAGAGCGCATTATTGATCTGATTGGGATAGTCCGAACGCCCGGTCGCAAAGATGCGGCAGTGCGAGGCGGCGAGCTCTGGAGAGACTTCCGGGTCTGGATTCGCCATGGCGAAAACGATCCTATCTGTTGCCATAAGGTCGAGATCCTCAGCAGTCAGAATATTCCCGACCGAAAGACCGATAAACACGTCGGCGCCTTTCAGCGCATCACGCAAGGTCCCTTTCGGTTTGTCCCTCGTGAGACACGCAGTAAGGTCGGTCCGGCAGGCGCGCAATTGCTCGGCTTCTCCATACAAGATGATGCCTTCCTTATCGCACCCGAACAGATGCGAGACCCCGGCTGCCAGCAACATGCGGCAGCAGGCCGTGCCCGCCGCACCGAGGCCGTTGACGACAATCCGGACGTTCTCCAGCCGTTTCCTTGTCACCGTAAGCGCGTTCGTGAGGGCAGCCAGAAGGACGACGGCTGTGCCATGCTGATCGTCATGCATGACGGGAATATCGAGCGATTGTCTCAGCCGTCGCTCGATCTCGAAACAGCGGGGCGCACTGATATCTTCCAAGTTGATCGCGCCGAAGCCGGGCGCGATGCCTCGCGCAATCCTCACAATCTCGTCCGGATCTTGCGTGTTGAGACAGATTGGCCAGGCATCGATCCCGGCTAGTTCTTTGAAGAGCATCACCTTGCCTTCCATCACAGGGAGAGCCGCTTCCGGGCCGAGGTTACCCAACCCCAACACCGCGGACCCGTCGGTGACAACCGCCACGCTATTGCTCTTGCTCGTGAAGGCATAGACTTTTGACTTGTCCCGGGCAATGGCTTGAGAGACACGGCCGACTCCAGGGGTATACACCATCGACAGAACGTTTCTGGTGCTGATGGGAACCTTCCCCTCCACACGAATCTTGCCGCCGAGGTGGAGGAGAAAAATACGATCGGAGGCCGAAAGTACGGTAACATCGGGCAGCGCGCCCAACCGGGCGAGGACCTTCTCACCGTGCCCTTCGTTCTGAACATCGAAGGTCACGTCTCGGACCATGCGGGTCTTTGTTGCCGAGACAATGTCGACAGCACCCAAATTGGCTTGCTCTTCGGCCAAGAGCGCCGCCACGCGGGCAAAGATGCCGGGTTTGTTCGCGAGTTCAAGCCTGACGGTGAGGCGGTAATTGGAATAGGGACCGATATCGACCATTCGTGTACTCCCCTTCTCCATCTCCTCCATTTAGCCTATCACAATATGGGCTTCGAGCCAGCAGTCGTTGAATTCTATAGATGTCCCTAGTCCCATGTATTTGCAGCTTCCTTCCGCCCCTGCTGATTTCCCTGGAATCGACAAGTGCAGTACTCCATCTGACTGACCAGCCTGTAACCTTTTCAGTGCGCCCTGCGACTAGGACATAGCAAGAGAAGTCGGGTACATCCAGATTTGCCCGATATGGCTTGGACAATCAAGAAGGAGGGCAGCATGAATCATCACAATTATCTCGTTCTCAGCCTTGTATTCGGCACAGCCCTCCTTACCTCGCCACTAGCATGGGCCGAGGGCGGAGGCCAGTGCCAGCGCCACGGTGGCGACAGTCACATGATGTCCGGACATGGAAGGTATGGACACGGTGGCGTGAGTGCTCACATGTTGCGACATCTGTTAAAGAACAAGCAGGAGCTGGGGCTCACCGATGAACAGATCACGAAATTACGCACCGTTGCCCTCAATGCGGATCGAGCCCGTATCCGCGCTGAAGCCGACGTGCTGGTCAGCAAACGAGAGCTTCGTTCGTTATTGTGGGATGAGCAGGCCGAACTGTCTGCGATCGAAGCAAAGGTCAAGGAACACGAGGCCTTCGAGTCCACCGCCCACATTATCGGCATCAGGGCTAAACGGGAACTCTTCGGCATCCTGACGCCTGAGCAACGGGCC
The DNA here is from genome assembly GCA_016195505.1 of Nitrospirota bacterium. Taxonomy (GTDB): domain Bacteria; phylum Nitrospirota; class Nitrospiria; order Nitrospirales; family Nitrospiraceae; genus Nitrospira_D. The sequence goes on from JACPZN010000064.1 coordinate 5,946, forward strand.
AAACAGAAAGCGCTGTGGGAACAGCACCGGCAGCACGACCGCCGTCATATGATGCGCGCCGAAGCCGAGGAAGGAATCAACGAAGCCAACGACCTGAACGCCAACATGGATGCTTCCGAAGTCGAGATGAGCGAATTGGAGGACGGCTTGTCGGCTGGGTGAACCCCGACAATCTCTCTCCACACCTGTCACGACGCGTTGGGGTAGTATGATGCACGACTGTGCCGTTCGGACAAGCGCATTGGGTGTGCTGGAGATACAGCTGCCGATGACTGATGAGACGTTTCCGGTTCTCAAGATTGCCTCAGACGACGAGGATCTGCTCCGTCGTATTCGTCATGGAGAGATCGACCGATTTGCCAATCTCATCGACCGATACCAGGACCGCGTAACCCGAATCGTCGGTCGGCGAGTGCCGGCGGATTGTGTCGACGAGATTGCCCACGATGTGTTTGTCAAAGCGTATGTCGGGTTGGCGCAGTTCTCGGGATCGGTCCCGTTCGATCATTGGCTCGCCGGCATTGCCGTCCGCACCTGCTACGACTTCTGGCGAACGCGGAAGGGCGAGGAACTCCCGGTGAGTGCCCTGACGGCCGAGCATCAACAGTGGATGGACCATGTGCTAGCAGCGCAGTCGGACGACCAGTGTCGCGAGCAGGCTCGTCGACGAGAAGCGGCCGAAGTGCTGGACTGGGCACTCGCACAGCTTTCCCCGGAGAATCGCGCGGTGCTGACCTTGGTGCATCTCGACGGGCATTCAGTCCGCGAAGCGGCACAATTATTGGGATGGAGTCTGATCAACGTCAAAGTGCGAGCGCATCGGGCACGGCAAGCGCTTCGCAAGATTCTCATTGACAATCACTAAGGGAGCCATCATGGCATCGAACGACGAGAACATGCAGAAGCTCGAGCGGGCCCTGACCGAGGCCCATCGAGCTCGACAAGCGCCGCTGCTTGGACAGGGCTGGGCTGAGCAGGTGATGCAAGACGTTCGTCATGCAGCGCCCCAAGCGGAGTCCAAGGACGGCGTCGAATATCTCGTCTGGCGAACCGCCGCCATCGCCGCCACCATCGCGTTGATCGTAACGGTCTCGATGGCCGCCTCGTCCTGGACGCCATCGAACGAGGGGATGAGATTGTTAACCGAAGAGTTCGAGACCGCGCCGCTGTTTTTCGACTAGCGCATCGTGAGGAGGAGGATCGTACCATGTCACGAGTCAAGTTGTGGGCGGGCCTGATCGTCCTGTTTGGCGCCGGCGCCCTGACCGGGATCGCCGGAACTTGTTTCTATCACAACTACGAACGGGAACATCGGGGTGAACGGGGGCCGGCCGCGCAGCACGAGCGGCTCATGAAACGGCTCACGCACGAACTCTCGCTCACAGCTACCCAGCAAGCCGACATCGAGCCCATCGTGACGCGCACCCATGTGGCGATCTTGGAATTGCGATTTGCGCACCAGGCGGAGGTCGAGGACATTTTGACTCGAGGGATGGCCGAACTTAAAGGAAAATTGTCTCCGGAACAGCAAACTCACCTCGATGAAATATACACCCGCTTACAGCAACGCTGGCAGAAGTCGCGCGAATACCTCGACGGAACAAAGAAGCGCCTGGCATGGCTCTCTGTCGGTCGCAGAGCCGAGAAGCTCTGAGGGTCGCCTACCCTATTGCCGGTCAACGGAGGGATCACATGACAAGCATCGCGCGATCAATCTACCGCACCCTCTGGGGTGCCTTACTCACAGTCTCATTCATAATCAGTGGAGGGTTCCTTCCTGCTCAGGCCGAACGAGGCCATGGCTATGAGCGTGATCGCTTCTATTCGCCCCATTGGGAACTGGATATCCGTCACGGACACGATCACTACTACCCGGCACGGGGCTATCTCGTGCCAAGATTGCCTCCCGGATATTTGGACCTGACCTTTGGGGGCGGACATTTCTTCTTCCGATCGGGCGTGTGGTATCGCGCCCAAGGGCCTCAGTTTGTCGTGGTCAGGCCGCCTGTCGGAATCCGACTTGGGCTTTTGCCCCCCTCCTATAGCACCATTTGGATCGGCGGCATGCCCTATTACTATGCGAACGGCATCTATTACACCGCCGTCCCCAATACAACGGAATACGCCGTCGTCAATCCCCCGCCCGGTTATGAAACGGCCATGCCACAACCTGCCCCAGCTCAGGTCCCGAGTCTCCCTCCGCCTGCCCCTGTGAGCCCTCCAGTTGCTCCTGCGGCATCTCTGCCGCAAGCCCTGTTCATTTATCCTCGTGAAGGACAAACGCCAAGCGAGATCGCGGGAGATCGACGGGAATGCAATGAATGGGCGACCGGCCAAACCGGGTACGACCCTGCTCGGCCTAGCACAGGAAGCGCGCAACGGGTGGGCGACTTTCAACGGGCAGTTCGAACTTGTCTCGAAGGGAAAGGCTATACGGTGAATTGATCGGCGCCGAATCGTTCTGTGCCTCGGTCACGAGCCTTGCGTTCTAAGCCGTCTTCTCTGGGCTGTACCTTAGTGTTCCTCGTTCTGACGTGAGGCTTTGGGTGAAGCTTCCTCGTAAAGGAATCTACCGATGAAACACAATGTCTCCCCGGTACCTGTCATTATGTTTTTCATGCTGTCGTCTCTGTGGGGATGTGCGCAATCTCAGCGGTCATATCCTCCATCGCACGAGTACCCCATGGTGATCCCACCGAGCATCAAAGAGACTAAGTCGTTGGGAACGTCCTGGGAAAACGAATTCGGGCTTGTCCAAGGGGCCAAAGCCGGAGGGCTCGTCTTTCTCTCAGGCCAGCTCGGTCTCGATGAGAAAGGGATGGTGGTCGGGAAAGGTAGCATGGAGATGCAGATGCGACAAGCCTATGCCAATGTCGCAAAAGTCCTCCAGCAGTTCACTCTGACGATGAACGATGTGCTTGAAGAAACGATCTACGTCACCGATATGCCACCGGCCCTCACTGCGGGACCGAAAGTGCGGCGAGAGATGTATGCGACAGAACGTCCCGCCTTGGCCAGCACACTCGTTCAAGTGCAGCGGCTTGCGTTCCCTGATGCCCTCGTAGAAATTCGCATTGTCGCAAAGGCGCCCCAAGTCGGCCCGTCCCGCTCGTCAGACTCGCAACCGGATGACTCGCCGAGACGCCGCGGTGGGCGTGGCGGAATGGGCCGCGGAGGGGCTGGAGGAGTGTCGCCCTACTAACGAGCGGGCGATGATGGAGCATGAATGGCGGGCTTGCGGTTTCCAATTCCCGCCGTGACTGTCATGGACTACACGACCGATCAGAAGGAGGTCTTTTATGATGCATCGCCGTCTTCCCAGAGGATACTTTCGGCCCTGGTGGGTTGCTTGTCTGGTACTGACGATCTGCACGGGAGCTCCCAGGATTGTCACGGCGGCTTTGGTCACGCCGGAAGAAATCAACAGCGTACGACTCTACAAACAGATGTCGAGATCCACCGTCCTGATCGCCTCGGCCTATGTCACCGCCCATCACATCATGCAGGCGTCTGGGAAAGGGCTCGCATCGGGTGTGCTGATCGATGAGCGAGGGTTGATCGTGACCAATGCCCACGCCGTGACAGGGGCAGCCAAAATCATGGTGACGTTGCACGATGGAACGCGTCTTCCGGCAGACCTGATCGGAAGCGACCCGCAATCGGACATCGCGCTGCTCCAAGTGACGCTCCCGAAGGGGCCATATGCCCCTGCCCATCTAGGCGATTCCGACAAGCTGGAAATCGGGCAGAAGGTCTTGGCGATCGGACACCCCTTTGGGTTGGGCTATGCGTTTTCGACCGGCATCGTGAGCGGATTCGGCAAACTATTTGAGACCAAACGGGAAGTATTCCAAGAGCGCATCATTCAGACCACGACGCCGATCAATCCCGGCAATAGCGGTGGACCGCTGGTCGATTCCGAAGATCGTGTGATCGGAATCAACTCCTCCATTTTGCTGGGCGCCCAGAATATCGGATTCGCCATTCCGATCAATACCGTCAAATCCATCGTAGCCGAGCTGCGGACAAATGGCCGCGTGATCCGTCCCTGGCTCGGCATCAAAGGGAAATTTGTGACCGATGAACTGCGGAATCTGATTGCGCTACCCCTCGTCAGTGGGTTGCTCATCATCGATGTGGAAGAGAGGAGTCCGGCCGAGACGATCGGGCTCCGAGCCGGCCAACTGGATGTGACCATCGAGGGAGAGCCCTGGGTCTTGGGAGGCGACATTCTTGTCGCAGTCAATAGCCAGGACGTGAGGACCAGCGAGCAGTATGCCAAGGTGTTCCAGCAACTGAAGGCCAAGCAGTCCATCGAGCTCAAATTCGTCAGAGATGGCGAGTACCGTACCACGCTCGTCACACTCGACGAACGCCCGACGCCGCCTAGTACCCCACAACCTCCCAAAATCGAGGTACCTCCCGTGGTTCCACAGGGATTGGAGTTTGTTCCATTCTGAGGCAACCTTAGGAATGTACAGATGGCTGCGGCGAACAGGCGTTTGCCGAGGTCCATGCACAGGAGGTGCTGAATGAAAACGATATTCGTACTCGCGGCAATTTTGGCAGTCGTGATGTCCGCCCCGAATGAAGGCGGGGCTGAGTCGGAGGAAGCGACGGTCCAGCAGGTGATTACCGCAGTGGCTGATGCAGTCACGGCGTTTCCTCACACCAAGGATCATCAATCGGTGCTGAAGTTTTTCATGAAAGACTTTTCCTCCGTGGGTGACACGGATCGCGGGTCGATTCAGACTCTGGAGAACTCACTGGCTGAAATCGAGAAGGACTTGGCCAAAGAATCTTTGATCATCTCGGAGCAAATCTCTCACATCGCAGTCCACGTCTTCGGGACAGTCGCGTGGGCTACCTATGACGATGTGTTGACCATTGCGCGGCCACAGGGCACTGCGAAGGAAGAAGACGTCTGTACCGCCATCTTCCGAAAGACCGACAGAGGCTGGCTCTACCAGCATGAACATTGTTCGGCCTATTTGACTCATGATGATACGGAGCTAGAGGATGGGAGCCGCCTCACTCGCGGCGAGAACAGCGCGGTGGAGAAGAACTCAGCGAAGCTCATCCAATCGAGTCCGAGATTTTCTCAGTCGTCTTACTAACCGCCGCCTTGGTTCGGCTAGCGATGTTCGTCGCATATCGTAGAATTGCGCGTATAATTGAGGTAGAAGGTCCGTGATCCGACGTTACCAAACGCAAGTACCAGAACGAAAAGAACAACATGGCTGAGTCCTTTGGTTTTGTGACCACGCTCAAACGGTGGGTGATTGGGCTATTCGCCGCCTGCCTCCTCGCCCTCGGCGGGTACGCCCTCCTGACGAAGTCAGGCGAAGAGTCCTTGCGTGCCGGCCAAGTGCCGAGCGGGGCGCGCGCATTCCCGGTCGTGGTCGCCACCGCAAAAACCGGAGACATCGGAGTGTATCTCAACGGGCTCGGCTCAGTCGTCCCGCTAAACACTGTCAACGTCAAAACTAGGGTCGATGGGCAGCTCATGAAGGTGCTGTTTCAGGAAGGCCAGATCGTCCACAGCGGGGAATTGTTGGCGCAGATCGACCCACGACCGTTTGAAGTACAACTCAGTCAGGCCGAGGGGCAAATGGCGCGCGACCAGGCGCAGTTGAACAATGCCAGGCTGGACTTGCAGCGGTACAAAGGCCTGCTGGAACAAGGCTTCATCCCCAAACAACAACTGGATACCCAGGACGCCCTGGTGCGGCAGCTGGAAGGGATCGTGAAAGCCGATCAAAGCCAGATCGACAATGCCATGTTGCAGCTGGTGTACAGCCGCATCACGGCGCCCATCAGCGGACGAGTCGGATTGCGGCTCGTGGATGCCGGCAACATGGTTCGCGCCAACGACACCAACGGGTTGTTGGTCATCACACAGCTCACGCCGATCACGGTCATCTTCACGATTCCGGAAGACAGTTTGCCGGGCGTTTTGGAACACCTCAAATCGGGCCAGCCGCTGAGCGTCGAGGCGTTCGACCGGGATCAGAAACATCGACTAGCCACCGGGACTCTGTTGACCGTCGACAACCAGATCGATTCCAACACGGGCACGGTGCGGCTCAAAGCGGTGTTTCCCAACGAAGACGGGGCATTGTTTCCAAACCAGTTCGTCAATGCCCGCCTGTTGTTGGAAGTGAAGCACGGGGTCACCATCGTCCCATCCGTCGCCGTCCAGCGGGGAACGAAAGGAACCTTCGTCTACGTGGTGAAAGACGACCAGACGGTCGCGCTGCGTCCGGTGGCCATCGGGACATCTCAAGGCGATGATACGTCGATCGAGACGGGGCTTTCGCCCGACGAACTGATCGTGATCGACGGCACCGAAAAGCTCCGTGAAGGCAGCAAAGTCGAAGTCAGAAACCAGAACGACAAGCCCGCCAAGAATCCCGATGCCTCGCCGGCTGGATCTGAAAAGCCGCGACGAGGACCGCGATCGTGAATCCGTCTCGCCTCTTCATCATGCGGCCGGTAGCGACCGCGCTGTCGATGGTCGCCATTCTGCTGGCCGGTGCGCTGGCCTATCAGCAGCTGCCGGTCTCAGCTCTTCCCCAGGTCGATTACCCCACCATCCAGGTCCTGACGTTTTATCCAGGCGCCAGTCCCGACGTCATGGCCTCGTCGGTGACGGCTCCGCTCGAGCGACAATTCGGACAGATGCCCGGACTGAATCAGATGACGTCTACCAGTTCCGGTGGCAGTTCGATCGTGACGCTCCAATTCAATCTCGACCTGAGTTTGGATGTTGCCGAGCAGCAGGTGCAGGCCGCCATCAATGCGGCCTCCACATTCCTCCCACACGATCTGCCGAGCCCGCCGGTCTATAACAAGGTCAATCCGGCCGATGCGCCGATCCTCACGCTGGCGCTGACGTCGACGACCTTGCCGCTGCCGCAAGTCGAAGACCTGGCCGAGACGCGGTTTGCGCAGAAAATCTCCCAGCTCTCCGGTGTAGGACTGGTTAGCATCGGGGGCGGCCAGCGGCCGGCCGTGCGCATCCGGGCGAATCCTCGAGCGTTGTCGGCCTATGGACTCACGTTAGAGGATCTGCGCGTCAGCGTGGCTGCCGCGAACGTGAACCAAGCCAAAGGCACCTTCGATGGGCCGCGACGAGCTTCCATCATCAACGCGACGGATCAGTTGCTTTCTAGCCGTGATTATCAGCCGCTGATCGTCGCCTACCGTAATGGGGCGCCTATACACCTGTCCGACGTTGCCGAGGTGGCTGACGATGTGGAAAACGTCAGACAGGCGGCCTGGATGAACGAGATGCCGGCCATCCTCGTGAATATTCAACGACAGCCGGGGGCGAACGTCATCGAAGTCGCCGATCGCGTCAAGAAGCTTCTGCCCCAACTCCAAGGGGCATTGCCCTCTTCGGTCCAGGTGACGGTGCTTACCGACCGGACCACCTCCATTCGAGCCTCGGTGCGCGACGTGCAGTTCGAACTCATGCTCGCCGTCGGACTGGTGATCATGGTCATCTTTCTCTTTCTGCGAACGTGGTCGGCCACCGTCGTGCCTGCGGCAGCGGTCCCGCTGTCGCTCGTGGGCACGTTTGGGGTGATGTATCTGATGGGGTTCAGCCTGAACAACCTAACGTTGATGGCGCTCACCATTTCCACGGGATTTGTCGTGGATGATGCGATCGTCATGATCGAAAACATCTCGCGGTACATCGAGCGGGGTGAGTCACCGCTCCAGGCGGCGCTCAAAGGGTCGGAACAAATCGCCTTCACCATTCTCTCCCTGACCATCTCGCTCATCGCGGTGCTGATCCCACTCCTCTTCATGGGTGATGTCGTGGGCCGGCTGTTCCGCGAATTCGCCGTCACACTCAGCATCACCATCCTCATTTCGGCCGTCGTCTCGCT
>JACPZN010000415.1 GCA_016195505.1 Nitrospirota bacterium
CCCAGGAGAGGTGTATTACCTTGCCCAAGAGGTTGGATCGGATTTTTATCCTCGGTTCGTCAAACCTGAATTCATTGCAGCAGTTCGCACCGTCGTGTCCAACTACCCAATAACCCAGGTGCCTGAGAAGGTCGGCGAAATAGGCAACAAGGTGCAGGCAATTGTGGAGAACAAACTGAAAGGGCGTCATCTCGATGTAGCCTTTGTCTTTCCATGGCCGATATCGAGTTCGCAAGGATCGTACTCGAAGCCGCTGCAAGACTTGCAGGCCAAGGGCCAGTAGGAGGGGCAAAAAGGATGTGTGCTCACCATCGCTCACAAGGAGGCCGAGATTGCTCGCTGGATGATCAAAGCACAAATAGAGCGTCTAAGACTGTAGGTACTAAGGTACGGGAGACGATAGATCTCGATCGCACATTGCGCTTGGTTTATGGTCATTGCGCTGTTCGATGATCCATCCGTTGCTGTTCGAAATGGCATCGTGCCACAGGTCCGACGATCACACCCCGAGCCCGAACAGGCACTCTGGAAAGAATATTGGGCGCTCATGATTTGAGCATATCAGCCCTCACGATTTGTATGTCAACACCGGCAATGAGGTGCGGTGGAAAAAATGGAAAACCGAGCTTGTCAAGGTCCGCTTACTCGATTATCATCCGGATCTCATCTCATGCAAGAAAGAATTTAGGTCGTTCGGTACAGTGGGCGATGCAGCGACGATTCCCCCAGGGGACTATGTGAGCCTGCGTTTTCCCAGACCCCGAAACATTCAGCACCACGTCTCGTCAAATCGATTCGATTCCCAGAGCAGTATAGTTCCAACGGCGCAAATTCAGGCGTCGGCTGGATTCCCATCTCGCAAATGGAACAAGGAGGATGAATGATTGATGAACGCGCTTCGACGGGTCTTCGTTAGAGTGGTGCCGCGTTCAGCGGTCTCCTGCCCACTCTTGGAGCAGCTTGGGGCGCTCCTTCTGGGACAGAGATCCGGTCCAGCCTATCGGATTGGTGGCTCGTCGTTCAGCCACAGGTTTGCGAAGGGAGGTCTATCATGAATGCTCGGAGACCGTTCGATTTGACGAGAGAGATTGAATGCACCCTCTACGATTTCATTCGCTACCAGGGCACGATGACCTTCGGCTCACTGGCAAATCTGCTTCCACAACACCGATGGGTCAGCCTGTTCAAAGCATTGTACAATCTCGAGCGACAACAAGTCGTCACACTAACTCCCTTGCCATGGGATTACGAAATCTCAGTACATCGCAATCCGGATCAGAAATCACCGACATGACAACAGCCGAAAGTCAGATAGTATGGAGGAGATCGGCCCTGCAGGATGGAACCAGGCAGTGCTGGAGCTACTCAACCAGGTGGCGTGGGGGTTTCGCAGGCAGCCATGCCTCGAAGCAGAGAATCACGATGGTTTCTTGGCAGCAAAGACCGTCGCATCGCAGGCGAGATACTTAATCTGCTTCATCGGGATGATGATGACTTCCTTCGGTGAGTCGACTTCGAGCACTTCCATGTCGTCGCTGATCGTGTGACGAATGGCATCCTTCACGAGTAACTCTTGATTGTCGACAAAGACGACTTTAACCCAGTATTGCACGGAGCGACTCCTTCCCCTAGAATGTGTCCCGCCCATACACGGGACGCCGCATAGCCACCAGTGCGAACGCGAGTATACCCTTCCTCTCTCCAGATCGTCACCACTTGCGAGAAGCCCCCCTTGAATAGGGTTCCGCTATTGGAGTAAAACCCCCCGCTGCAAGAAGGCACTGCACCCCCGGCCACACCGATGGCAAGGATGTACGGTTGCTCAGAAAGACCGCGGACATCTGGGCACCGTAATCGAGTCGATAGACATCGAATGCCAATGTCCCTACTGTGCTGACCCTCGTTGGCTGTGATTCTAGTCTTCTTCCGGATTGATAATGTGCAGCCCTGCCGTTTTTGACGCCGCCAACAGCTGCGTATCCGCACTGACAATGGTCAATCTCAACGGTTTCAGCTCCAACGCGAGGGCCAGATGCATTACTTGCGGCGATCGAAGAAACGGATATTCCAAGACCAGTTCCTTGGTCGCCAGGTAGGTCCCCATCGTCGGTGCGATAAATTGATACAGTCCTTGCTTTGACTCGATTTCGAATTTGTAAAGTACAGAATAGCAATCGTCCCGGGTAATTTGCCCCTCTTGGGCGCGCGTCGATAAGATGGCATAAAAATCCGTCACGGACCAGGTCGGCAGGATCGCAACCTTTCCGCGCTTCACCATCAATTTGTTCACAATACGCGTACCCCGTTCCATGCTGTAGCGTTTGACAAGAGCGGTTGAGTCAAAATAGTAGTACGGCATCCCGTTACACCCTCCCCTTCAGAATGACTTCCGCCAGTGGCCCTTGGAGCTTGGAGAGCCGGTCTTGCAGTTCATCGAGCGGCACCTCCTCATAGCCTTCCTTGCGCAACGTATCGGCAAGATTGCCCTGATTAAATGACGCCGTATCGGATCTCAGGCGGTCGTTCAACCGTCGCTTCGCCAGACGACTCGAGACCTTTTGTCCAGACTTCGTCAGCCCGCGTCCCCGGCTGCGTGGAGCACGGCCAATGGATGTTCCTTCTGTTCGTTTCACAGTTGTCGTTCCTCCTCATTAAAGATCGCTGACCATTTACCGAGCCGGTCTCGCCGATGATTCCTCACGTGGACAACCCGCCGGCATCGCCGCCGACGCCGGCAACGCGGCTTCCCCATAGATGTGCGCGGCAATCGCCTTTGCCACATCCGACGAAAACTCCTGCTGAATGACGCGCAAGGTCTTCGCTGTCGCTTCACGCTCAGTTAGATGTCCTTCCTTTCCGCCGCGCGCGACCGCGCCAACGACACGTTGCGCCGCCATCTCCACAACATCGAAATCACTGCACCACCGAACATACTTGAATTGCGGATCATGGACTTCAATGGGGAAAAGACGCACCGTACCTCGAACGAGCAATTCCGGCGACATTCCCTCTCCGCTCGCCGTCTTTGTCGTCACGTGGAGTCCTTCACGAATGAGCCCTTCCATCAGCGCACGCTGAATGGGTTCCGCATGATCACCGGACACTTGTACCGCAACCACGAGATTCGTCGCAAGAAACTGTTCCAGTTCATTCGATAATTCGTTCACCCGATAGACAGCTGCTGTTCCCTGTCCACTGGGGCGAATCACCCGTAAATCGGCGTTGTAGGCTTCACGCAGGACCAAATTCCTGGCGGCCCGCCGAAGATTTCGAATCTTGGCGAGCTTGTCGGTAGTCTGCCGAGACTCGGTCACATCCTCTTCGACCGTCCGGTCTAGTGCTGACATCCGCTCCATCAACGACGCTTCGGCTTGGGGGCGGTTCATCACCGCCAGCACATAATGCAGGCCTTTGTGCGAATCGTACCAGGCATCCATGATCCTGACGTTCTCAAGCACCTTATCAGTCGATACTTTTGTCACATTGTCGAGCGTAAGTCTCCGTTCAGTATTCGAAGAGCCGCGGTTTTCGACGACCAGATAGGACTCCCAATCTTTGGCCTGTGCGGCCACTTCCGCCTTGAAAATCCGTGCCACCGCCGCATAGGCCTGGTCTGATGCATTGGCCCGATTATCTGCTTGTCCCACTCCGATCAGGTATTGAGCCGAAGGATACTCCAAACTTGCTCCGTCGACCCATCCCGGCTTGCCCTTTCCGCCCAACCACGCACAACTAACCGATGATGTTCCAACCAACCACAGACAACCCAAGGCCATCCCAGCTTGCCAGAGAGCGAATCGGCGATCACACGTCATTGCATCACACGCTGAATGATAAAGGTCGTCTGGCCTGGCGCAAGATTCAAAGACTGCCCCTCTTTTCCCACTGCCATCCCTTGGCCGAACGGTCTAATGGATATCCGATACTCACCGGCAGATACCCAGGCCCGTGCCACATGAATTTCATCCGGCAATGTCTGCCAGCTTCGTTTGTCTGCTTCTTCGGACGCCACGGCTAGCCCCTTGGTCAACAACCCCACGATAAGTCCAACCCAAGGAGCGGCATCTCTCCCGGCAGCCTGTTGAGCCCCTCTCGTTGCCCCTTCTGCCAGGGCGAATTTTGTGGCTGCCCGCGCCAAGGCTTTCGCTGTGATTGCCGGCATACGGTCCGAGAGGCTCTTTTCCGCCAGCGCCGTCACATTGTGCGCCAGTTCCGATCGGACTGTGATCGGGTTGCCTGCGGCATCCGTGAGCGTCATGCTCTCAAACGGAACCTGAGTTTTTTGCGGGACCAGACGTGGAAGGGCGACCCGCACCACACGTCCGTTGAGACCATACAGCACACTATCCGCTGCTCGATTTCGTTGATGAGATGATTGGGAAAATCCACGATTGAGCAATACTAGTTGCAACGCATCCAAACTGATCGGGAGGTCAAAATAGCGATCCTCTTTTCTCGGAGCGCGCCCATTATAGCTGATCAGAACGACTTGGGCGAGTTGCTGTTGCGCCGAGACGGGCTGCCAGACAACATCGGGAAATGCCTGCCGATACCCTTCAAATTCCGTCGAAAGATGGAGCGCCTCGGCTGTCCGCAGCAGATCACTGCGCAATGATGGAGGATACGGCACCCGCAACCATCCACGCATCGCCTCATAGGCCTCAAACGCATTGCGGTAGGCGATAAAGGCATTGTTGAGATCGCCAGCCGCCTCGTACAAGATCCCGCTCAGATACCGGGCGAATCCGTCGTTGCGATACCCGCTCCCCTCTTTCACCTTGTCACTGAGCACATTCAAGCGGTGATCGATCCGTCGTGCTTCCACAAGCGCTTCCCGCAGTTGCCCCTGTGCTGCGTAGTTCAACGCCTTCACCACATTGATCATGACGTGTTCGTAGGCGTCTCCTTCGTAGGGCAGTGCGTTATCGTTTGTCAAAAACGCCGCTGTTTCGGAACGGATAGTCCTGGTATAGAGCCGCTCGACTTCCTCCTCAGCCTGTTCCAGAACTGCGCTGCTCTGTTGATATTGGCCGGACAGTTGAAGCGTCATCCCACGATCCATTTCATACAACAGCCGGCTCTTCGCACCATATTCTTTCTCGGTCTGCTCGACGATGGCAGCCGCACGTGCAGGATCACCAGCAAGAAGACTCTGTTCGATAAGGAAATAGCGATTGACTGACGGACCGCAGCCGGTCAAGAGAGTCTGACTGACAACAATCAAGAGGGAGGAGATTAGGGTGGCAACGCTTCACCGCACAGAACCACCGTGGGCAAAGCGTGAGAGGAAATGACTCAACAGCGTCCGCGGAGCCTAAAAGACTGTGCGTTTCTTTTCGACAACCTTCTTGATCTTCTTCTGCCCATACCAGACCTTAGCATTGTTTTCCAGATCGATCATCTGAAGATCGACTTGATAAAACACCGCCTTGGTCCCATCGGCTTCGTCGAGGATCGTGGCGATGGTGCCTTTCATCATGTAATCGGCTCCCGTCTCTTTTCCCGGAGCCTTCTGTGTATCTTCACTGGCATACATCGCTTGCTCTTTTCGTTCAGTGCGGATTTCGTCACGCTCGCCTTTTCCAGCTACAAATGTGACTTTCTGGGAATTCGTGAGCTCCCGCTCCAGATCGGAGATGAAGGTCTGTACGTTGATATGTTCGTGGCTGTTATTGAGCACGGTCCCGACGACGACGACCGGCTGGCGGTGCTTCGCCGACGAGAAATTACCGAGCCAGGGATACTGCAGCGCCTCCTTCACCATCGACTCAGCAACCATCCGCGAATCGGTGTCGTTCCATCGGCCGCTCAGATCTGTGACAACTCCGGCATCGACACGGGTTACTTTGGTCTCACTGGCGCATCCGGCAAGAGTGAGCACTGCGCATGCAGCCACCGCGAGGGAATAACGATTCTTTTGAATCACGCCGATTCTCCGTGAAGGGGTGACGGCCAGTCCGTCAGGGACTGGCTACAACCTAGTGAATCCCTCGTTTCTCCTCTTCTTTCTCTAAACGATCGAATAGCCGATCGGCGTTCTTCCTCACAAAATCCCGCACTTGGGCATTGAGTTCTTTGGCCTGCTCTAGGTTGTTCTTCATGTCCTCTAAACTCAGCTTTGTCAAAACATAGTACGTATTCGTTTTGGTATCCTTGTAGCGATCAATGGGGCGCACCCCGCTGAGCGTTGCGGTCGTCACGGTTTTAATCGCCCGCTCGACGTTCTGCTCTTCGGTATTTCGCGTGAAGTCACCCGCCGTCGTGGAGGCCGCATAGTCCCGCATCAGATAACCGGTGTAGGTTTCAAACGTCTTGGCGATTTCGGCCCGCCCGCGATTCTCCGCCGTATCCCAGGCAAGCGGTTCATTCCGTACGCCAACCACCGACCCCACGCCATAGAATGCCTTGCTGTCCTTTTCGTTGAACGCCCCAGACCCCTTTACGACCCACTTCGGAGGACCACCACAAGCTGCGAGTCCCATCAAAAGAAGGACAGCCAGACCGGTGCCAGCCAGTCGTGTAACAATCGCTTGCGACCTCATACGATCCTCCTTGGCGATGAAAAAGTTGCAGCATTCCGCATGGAAGCGATTCGAAAAAATTGACGAGTTCATGC